>DAORHY010000038.1:0-17252 GCA_035438225.1 Bacteroidia bacterium | reverse complement strand
CGAACCAGGGACCCTCTGATTAACAGTCAGATGCTCTAACCAGCTGAGCTAAGGAAGATTGTTCCTTCGCTTTGAACCTTCAAGGCGAAGACCAACCTTTTCCCGCTGAAGCCATCACGCCGGGGCGTGACTAAAGCATACAGATCAAAGGTGTTTTAGGGGCGACAAAAGTAATGAATCTGGCTAAAAATACAAGGCAATTTTAAAAAAATCAATAGAAAAGAGCAGGAAAACCCTTACTTTTTTAATAGGCTCTGTAAAACAGCATATTTCACTATTTTTGATATTCCTGAATCAATTCTTGAAAGGCTTGTTTTTCATTACTTTAGAAAAAAACAAAGATTTTATCCCAAATTATGGAATTCGAAACCTTTCTGGAAAAAATGCGCAGCGTGAGGTTCAGCATTCCGAAAGCTCTTGAGCGGCCGGATGTGACAAAGGCTATCCGTGAGCAAAACCTGGTGACCATGCACGATCATTTTGTGCTTTGCCTGGATATCCAGAATATGATTCCCGAATATCTTTCCCCTTCAATTGAAAAGATCCTTGGCCGGCCTTACGCAGCATTTACTCCAGAACTGATTTTTAGCAGCATTCACGATGAAGACCGAACGGTCATCGCGGAGGCTTTGTTTAAATTTTACAATAACATCAACGATCTCGTTCTCGAAGGAAATATTTTTGATTATGCCTTCAAAGCCGATTACCGCATCCGGAAACAAAATGGAGATTATATCCGTGTACTCGGAGACGTCAGTTGCTACAAATTAATTCCACAGGAAACAGGCGGAGTGTTTACGATTCATAATTTTATCGATATCAGTACATTCAAAAGCTCCAACATCGTACAGTTTTATGTGAGCGGGCCGGAAGACAGCACCATCGTGTTCCCGGATGAAGAATTGCTTGATTACAAACAAACGCACACTCTCTTTTCAGCAAGAGAAAAAGAAATTCTGAAACTTCTTGCTCAGGGACTTAGCAGCAACAGAATCGGAGAACAACTTTTTCTGAGTCCGCATACCATTGATACGCATCGCAGGAAAATGCTCTCCAAAGCCCGCCTCGAAAACACAACAGAGCTCATCACCTTTTGTCTCGAAAATAAAATCATCTGATTCCCTGCAAAGAATACAAATAGAATATCGCTGATGAGTATTGGCTCGAAAATGCACTTCGCGAACTTTGCGTCAATCTTTGCGAGCTTTACGTGAAATCAATCCGGGTGATTTAAGCTCCTCCGGGAAAATACAAGCAATTCTAAGCCCTTTTTCTCAGATTACTCAAAATTGAGTATTGTCAGCGTCCCTCAAAACCTGCTTCTTTGCAATCCAATAAACAATTTCCCATGAATAAAAACTACTTCATTTTCAGTTTGTTTTTGATTTTATCGTTCAATGTATTTGGACAAACTGCCGGAATGCTGGATTCTACTTTTAACGGTACAGGCCGGGTCCAATCCAACAATATATTCCATGATATCTATAATGATGTCAGAATTCAAAGTGATCAAAAAATCGTTGCATCCGGTGTTTCCTTAAACTCAAGTTACACAGGATGTGTGGTTGTGGATCGTTGGAATACCGATGGCAGCGCGGATACTTCTTTTGGAACAAATGGAAGGGTACAGCTCTTTATCGGAAATGATTCTTATGCTTACGATTCCTATATCCGCAACGATGGAAAAATTATTGTTGCAGGAATTGCCTACGGTCATATCGGTGGATTTGGAGTAGTGCTGCTTCAACTGAATCCGAATGGATCACTGGACAGCACTTTTGGTTTGAATGGAGTAACTATTGTGGATCTTACGATTAATGATGATTTAGCTTCCGCAATGGCTGTACAGTCGGACGGAAAAATTCTTATTTCCGGAACTTATACAGATACACTTTACCGGAATGTTCCCATGGTGTTGCGTTTCACGGAAGAGGGACTAATAGATTCTACATTCGGTATCAATGGCAGAGCGGAAATTGCGGTTACCGGAACAGATAATGAACTTACCAGCATCAGTGTGATGGGTGATGGACGGATCGTCGCAGCAGGACATTATGAAACTGCGTTTACTTTCTTTGATGTCCTGCTGATCCGCCTCCTTCCCAATGGTGACCTGGATTCAACTTTTGGAACAGATGGAGTCGTGATCCAGTCTCTCACCGCCGGAATTGAAGAATCTTTTGGTATGCAACTCGCTGCCAATGGGAAAATCGTCATCACCGGAGAAACAACGTTACCGGATTTTTCTTTTGATGTACTGCTCATGCAATTCGACAGCACAGGTTCATTGGATGCAGGATTCGGAAACAATGGTGCAGTGACCTTCAATAATGGAGTGAACGACATCGGCCTCGATCTCGAAATCCAAAGCGATAATAAAATACTGATTTGTGGAACCAGTGGCGGTTCCTGGCTGGATGACCGCGATTTTCTTTTGATGCGTTACAACCAGGATGGTACTCCGGATTATACTTTCGGAGACAGCGGTGTTGTGTACACACAAATCGATTCAAGCTTTGATGAAGCAAACGCGATGGCTCTGCAGGAAGACGGAAAAATCGTATTGGCAGGAAAAGCGAACGATGGAGCCACCAACCTTGATTTTGCAATCACACGTTATTACAATGATTTGTATACTGTCGTACAGGAATATCCGCTGGGGCAAAATATTTCGCTCTATCCTAATCCGGTTGAAAAAAGTTCAGCATTGCATTTAAGTTTGGAGACAAATAAAATCGACAGACTTTTTGTTGAGTGGTTTTCAATTGACGGCAGATTAGCGGGAAAGAATGAATCTATAACATTGTCTGCCGGTAAAAATGAAATTGGTCTGGATGTGCCGCAAGGAATAAAAAAGGGTGTATATTTCGTAAGATTTTCCGGTACAAATTTGAATTTTGTACAGAGGGTGGTGGTGAACTGAGGGTAATTTGGCTCTCGCAAAGACGCAAAAGGCGCAAAGAAATTTGCGTTCCAATTTTTTACATTTCACTTATAAAATGTTCGGTTGAAATTTATACCGTATTGACCGGAGTGAATGACCCGGTTGCGGAATCCGGACCGGAAGTATTTCCAAATCCCGTTGCTGATCAATTGAATTTTTTCAATACGATTCAGCAGGAATCCATGGAAATCACAAACGCTTTGGGTGAAATTATTTACCAAAAAAATCTGGATGATCAGTCGGATCTGATCAGCATTTCAACTAACGAATTCAGTAAAGGAGTTTATATTTTAAGAATTACAGATGCGGGAAAAAGCACATTCCGCAAGTTTATAAAGAACTAAAAGCAGGTATTTTTTTCAAAAAATCACGAAAGGGCGTAAAGGCAGAGAACTTTACGCCCTTTCTTCTTATGAGATGAATATTCCAATATATTTGCGGCAAAATCACAGAAATCATGAGCCTGGTAGTAGTTGGAACAGTGGCCTTTGACGCCATCGAAACACCTTTTGGAAAAACGGATAAAATTATTGGTGGGGCAGCGACCTATTCCGGAACCTCCGCATCCTATTTTACAAAAAACATCAAACTCGTTTCGGTTGTCGGAGATGATTTTCCTACAGAAATGATTGAACAATTCCGTAAATCCGGAATGTCGACCGAAGGTCTGCAAATTAAGACGGGACAGAAAACTTTTTTCTGGTCAGGGAAATATCATATCGATATGAATACCCGGGACACTCTTGATACCCAACTCAATGTACTTCTTGATTTTGATCCCATCGTCCCCGATTCATACCAGGACTGCGAATTCCTGATGCTCAGCAACCTGATGCCCCAACTTCAGAAAAAGGTAATTGAGCGCATCCACAAACGTCCGAAACTGATCGTGATGGATACTATGAATTTCTGGATGGAAACACAGTGGGATGCCTTAATGGATACCATCCGACTTGTTGACGTGCTTACAGTGAACGATTCCGAAGCACGTCAGCTGACCAATGAATATTCCCTTGTGAAAGCCGCTCAGAAGATCCTGAGGATGGGGCCGAAATACCTCATCATTAAAAAAGGCGAACACGGTGCTCTTTTATTTAACAAAGACCAGGTCTTTTTCGCTCCTGCCTTGCCCCTGGAAGATGTGTTCGACCCAACCGGTGCAGGAGATACTTTTGCCGGCGGATTCATCGGCCACATTGCACAAACCCGCGACATCAGCTTTGATAACATGAAACGGGGAATTATTTACGGTTCTGCAATGGCTTCATTCTGCGTCGAAAAATTTGGTCTCGAGCGTTTGGTAGATTTAAAACATCCTGAGATCGAAGAGAGGGTTCAGCAGTTTATTGACCTGGTGCAATTCGATATTGAACTGGTATAAATAATTTTTCGCGCAAAGGCGCAAAGAACGCAGAGAAATTCTTTGCGCTCTTTGCGCCTTTGCGCGAAATAAAAAATCACTTCTTCGTTGCCAGTTCCAAATTCCCCGCGACTTCTTCCCAATTCACAAGGTTCCACCACGCTCCTATGTAATCGGCGCGTTTGTTTTGGTATTTGAGATAGTAAGCATGCTCCCATACATCAATCCCCATCAGAGGAGTGCCCTTGAAATCACTTATATCCATTAACGGATTGTCCTGATTGGGAGTAGAGCCAATCGAAAGTTTTCCATTCGCATCCAGCGTGAGCCATGCCCAGCCGGAACCAAAACGCTTCATTGCTGCTTCGTTGAATTTGGTCTTGAACTCATCAAAACTTCCAAACGAAGAATTAATCGCTTCGGATAGTTTTCCTGCAGGAACACCACCACCACCCGGTTTCATGATTTTCCAGAAGAAAGAATGATTCCAGTGTCCGCCTCCGTTATTCCGGATCGCAGGTGCATATTTTGATGCATTCACTATCAATTCTTCCAGTGTTGCATGAATGTCAGATTCACCAATTGCTTTGTTCAGGTTGGTGACGTATGCCTGGTGGTGTTTGCTGTGATGGATTTCCATCGTCATCTTATCAATATGAGGCTCGAGGGCATCATAGGCATAGGGAAGGGGAGGAAGCGTAAATGCCGCATGGGTGCTGTTTCCCATATCATTGGCAGCTTTCAAAACTGAAGCAGAAAAAAACTGTGCGCCGAGGCCCGCGAGCGCAAGAAACGAGGACTTTCTTAGAAAATCCCGCCTTGAATTATTTGAATCATTCATGGTCATGGTTTTAGTACTCTCAAAGGTCCTCAATTTCTTTAAAAAACCGATCAAATCCGGCATTTTTTATACTTTTTTTCAAATTCCTCATTATTCACCCAATTTTGTTAGATCTTCATCAAAATCAGTCAATAAGAATCCTATACTTGTTATAAATTTGTAAACATGACGGAAGTCACTCGAATCCTCCCTTCAACTCCCTCATCAAACCAAAACATCTAAGCCTCTATTCATGAACCACTTTTTAACCAGGGCTTTTACCGGCCTGTTTTTCTTTTTGTTTTTTATTGTATTAAATACTCGTTCTCAGGTTGTTATCAATGAAATTTCGGCATCCAATTATTCTACCATAGCCAACAGCAATGGAGAATACGATGACTGGATTGAATTGTACAACTACGGATCCTCTGCAGTCAACCTGCAAGGCTATGGTTTGTCTGACGACAGCCTGGACCGCTTTAAATTTGTGTTTCCGAATTATTCGATAAATGCAGGGCAGCGTTTGCTTGTTTTTGCTTCGGACTTAGACATCACTACACTTGCGGATCATTGGGAATGCCCGGTGAATTCTTCCCAAAACTCAGTTAAATGGAAATATTTTGCAGGAACATCTCAACCCGATACAAACTGGCGTAATCTTTCTTTCAGCGATTCACCCTGGTCAGGTCCTTCACGGGCACCGATTGGTTTTGGGGACAATAATATCCAGACAACGCTGAACAACCCGAACACCGTATCGGTGATGATGCGTAAAACATTTTTTGTTTCGGATACATCAGAAATCCTAAAAGCGATCCTTTACATGGATTACGATGACGGATTTGTTGCTTACCTGAACGGCGTCGAAATTGCCAGGGCAAATTTGGGTTCCGTTGGTGACAGGCCTCTTTACAATGTTTTGGCAGGCATTTCACATGACGCCCATTTAACAGGCGCACCGGATTCATTTTACATCGACAATCAATTACTTAAAACCGCCCTGCTTCCCGGTGTCAATGTACTTGCAGTGGAGGTACATAATTATTCGACAAGCTCTAACGATCTGAATTCATATCCGTTTTTTATATGCGGAATAGCAAGCCCTGCTACAGCTTTTTCCGGTACAAGCCTCCCGAATTGGTTCAATTCACCGAATAACGAATATTTCAATGCCAGGTTCAAACTGAGCAGTTCCGGCGAAGCCGTTTATTTATCGGCACCGGGAGGTGCAACGGTTGATAGTAAAACATTTCCAGCCCTTGGAATGGATAATTCCATTGGCCGATCTTCAGATGGCAGTTCGGGTTGGTGTATTTTTTCTACTCCCACTCCGGGGAACAGCAACAGTAATTCCACTTGTTATTCTGATTATGCAGCGCAGCCGGTATTTTCTGTCGCTCCCGGGTTTTATTCAAGTTCACAATGGCTGACGCTCACAACATCAACGCCCGGAGGTGTAATTCGCTATTCTACAAATGGCAATGATCCGACCGCTTCTTCACCGGTGTACAGTTCACCCATCCTGTTGAACCACACGAAAACGGTACGGGCGAAAACATTTAAAAGTGGGTATTTGCCGAGCCCAACGATTTCGAACACCTATTTCTATCGTGAAGATGTTGACTTATCCATTTTTACAATCGCTACAGATTCATTGAATCTCTGGGATTACAATACAGGAATATATGTCAAAGGTCCGAATGCGGATGCAAATTACCCGTACAAAGGCGCAAATTTCTGGCAGGACTGGGACAAGCCTGCTGCAATCGAATATTACGATAAAAATAAAATCCGCCAGTTTCACTCCAACGGAGAGATTGCCATTTATGGAAATTATTCGCGTGCAAAACCACAGAAGAGTTTTAACATTAAGCTCAGCGACCGTTTTGGCGAAGGCAATATTAATTTCCCTTTGATTCCTGATAAGGCCTTTATCAATAAAACCGATGACATTGTATTGCGGAACTCGGGTACCGATTGGAATACGGTTCATTTCCGCGATGCCTATATGGAACGTGTGATGAAAAACACGTATTCCGGATACCTTGCCACTGAACCGGCAGTTTTGTTTTTAAACGGTGAATTCTGGGGCGTTTACACCATCCACGAAAATCACGATCACCACTGGATGGATAACAATTACGGATTGAAGCAGGGAGAATATGATTATTTAAAAGAGGATGGAAGCACGATGACTGTAAAGAACGGCAGCAGTGCCGATTTTTTCAACATGTACAATTATGCAACTACTGCAAATTCCAATACGCAGCAGTTTTACGATGACATGAACGGTTACCTGAACCTTCAGAACTTTACAGATTATATCGTTGCAGAAACGTATTATAATAACGGCGACTGGATTGGCGACTGGACGAACAATATTAAAATATGGCGCTCACCGAAAGTGGACAACAAATGGCGCTATCTTTTGTACGACCTCGATTTCGGACTTGGTTATTCCGGCAGTTATACGGATGACCGTCTCGACATCGCGCTTCATCCGCAGGCTTTCAGCTATACCTCCAACCTGATGAACGCGATGCTTGGGAATCCTACCTTCCGTAAGTATTTCATCAACCGGTATGCAGATCTTATCAATACCATTTTTAAAAATTCAGAAATGAATGCTGTAATGCACCAGTTTCAGGATTCCATGTCGCACGATATGCAACAGCATTTTGCAGTATGGGGCAGCACGATGAACAACTGGCAGAATAACATTGATGACATGATGAACTTTGTGAGCCGCCGGCCGGCCAAAGCACGTGACTATATCGAAAACCAATTCAACCTGAACAGTCAGGTGAACATTACCCTGAATGCTTCGCCTGCAGGCGCCGGTCGTATACAAATCAGCACCATCATCCCGCAAACATTACCTTGGACAGGAGTTTATTTTAACGGCAACCCGGTTACCCTTACCGCTATTCCCAATCCCGGTTACTCGTTTGACCATTTTACAATTAACAGCAACAACAACAACAATCAGACGTTCACCCAAAACTTCACGAGCAATAATAATTCTGTCACTGCATTTTTTAATGGTAGCGCGGTTGCTCCGCTCATCACCATCAGTGAATTGAATTACAATGCCAGCCCGGCGAATGACGATGGCGATTGGATCGAGCTGCACAACTATGGTGCGAACGACATCGATATTACCGGCTGGATTATCCGCGATGAAAACGATTATCATAAATACACATTTCCCCTGGGAACAGTTCTTCCTGCGAACGGATATCTCGTTGTAGCAGAAGACCTGACAAAGTTTTCCGCACAGCATCCCGGAGTTTTCAATGTCATCGGACCGCTTGGATTTAATTTCGGGAACGGGGGCGACCAGGTACGGTTGTACAATCACCAGGAGAACCTGTACCTATCTTTTTATTACCAGGATCTTGCGCCCTGGCCGGTTGAGGCTGACGGGTCAGGCTACACCTGTGAATTGCTCAGCCCGACAGGCGATTTGAATGACGGAGCAAACTGGATCCCGGGATGTGTCGGCGGTTCCCCCGGACACGAATACAGCAGCATCCTGGGTGTACCTGTATCGCTTACCGGTAGTACAACATTCTGTACCGGCGGCAGTGTCACATTGGTGGCAACTACCATTTCCGGATACAGTTATCAATGGCAGAGAAATCATGTAAATATTCCCGGAGCCACCAGTCCGACACTGGTTGCGACACAAGGAGGAACGTATGCGGTGAGTGTGAGTTTCCAGGGGTGCTCTACCCTTTCGGATTCTACTGTCATCACTGTTGTCACACAGGGTCCGGATCCTGTCGTAACATCCGCTAATCGCTGCGGCCCGGGATCGCTGATGCTCACGGCAAACTCGACGGATACTATTTACTGGTTCGATGCTCCGGGTGGTAATATCCTTGCCATTGGTGACACGTTGTTTACAAATTACCTGACTGCATCTGCTACTTTTTATGCACAGACCAGCCTTTCATGTCCAAGTAACCTGGTTCCCGCGGTGGCCACTCTTCTTGAGAACACTGAATTACCGGTAACACAGGATGTGTCACGCTGTGGTACAGGATCCATCACACTCACCGCAACCGACACAGCAGAAATTCATTGGTACACTGAAGCCACAGGGGGAGCACTCATTGGGACCGGACCCTCCATCATTGTTGCATTTGTTCCTACGGACACTATTTTTTATGTAGAGGCAGGAAATATTTGTCCGAGCCAAAGAGTTGAAGTGCATGTAAATATTAATTCTTCTGATCCACCGGTGCTGGGCTCTGCTTCCCGCTGTGGACCGGGACAACTTGCCCTGACTGCTTCCTCATCCGATCCGGTATTGTGGTACGATGCGATGACCGGCGGGAATTTGCTGGGAACCGGATATACATTCATCACCCCATCACTCACAGCCACGACACGCTTCTATGCAGAGTCCAATGGTGGCTGTGCCAGTCCGCGGGTATTTGTCGATGCACTCGTGAATCCCGTTCCACCAGACCCTGCTGTAGCTGATTCCGGTAGCTGCGGTCCGGGAACGGTTGAACTGTATGCTACTTCCACGGAGCAAATATTCTGGTATGATGCTCCCGTTGGCGGCAACCAATTGGGATCCGGATCATTCTTCACAACACCTTTCCTGACATCTTCTGAAACGTATTATGTGGAGGCAGGTTATATCTGCCGCAGCGGCCGTGTGCCTGTTCAGGCAGAAATTTTTACGCCTCCCGTTGTCGATCTTGGTCCGGCGAGTGTGAGCATTCTCAGCGGTCAAACCATCGTGCTCGATGCGGGCCCGGGCTTTAGCAATTACAACTGGTCAACCGGTGAATCCACCCAAACAATTACAGTCGGTACGACAGATACGTTTACCGTGGTGGTAACGGATCAGCACGGTTGTACCGGAACAGACAGTACAATGCTGACGGTGATTATCGGTGTTGAACATCCGGATGCAGTGGTTGCCTGGCTGGTATATCCGAATCCGGCGCATGACAAAGTCAATGTCCTGTTTGAAGCAGTGCGCACTGAATCCTGCAGCATTCGTCTTACCGATATTCAGGGCCGGGTGATCCGGGAGCGATTGTCGGATTTGACCGGAGGACAAAACAAGGAACAGATAGATTTGACCGGCTGTGCAAAAGGATTTTATTTGCTTCACATCCAGGCCGGATCGTTTACAAAATCGGTGAAGGTTGCTGTTGAATAAAAACAGCATCACAGAAATTTGGATCCCCCGGAGATTTTTCTTCGGGGGTTTTTTTTGATATTTACTTTTTCCGATCAGACAGTATTACAGATTTACAATCATGGTCGCAACCTTCCTGAATGGAACCGGCAAACCGAAGAAAAAAGTTCAGGGGCCAACTGCCTGATCAACAATTTCCTCTGAAGTTTTTTCTATGTAGATTATTTTTCCCTCAGGCTGTTTTTTATGGAATATGTTTAGGAACTTCATCTCCGGGATTCCTGAATCCTCAGGATGTTGCGCAGGGTATTCCAAAAAAATAATTCAACCATGAAATTTAAATCGATTAGTCTTTTCATCCTTGGCGGTTTGGTCGTTTTTCTGGCCTTCCGGACACTGGCCCGACAACAAAAACAGAAACCAATGAAATCATCCATTCCTTCCGGAAGTTATTTACAGATGTGGAGCACAATCGATTCCCTGGAAGGAAAGGGGCTGAGTAAGTCGGCATTGGAGGAGGTGATGAAAGTTTACCAGAAGGCAAAACAGGAACACAATTCACCGGAGCTTGTCAAAGCAGTGATTCACCGAATAAAATTTCAATCGTACACGGAGGAAAATGCGATTGTAAAAATTACCCGTGATCTGAAGGCAGAATTGAAGGACGCGTCTTACCCGGAAAAACCGTTGCTGCATTCCATGACAGCAGAAATTTACTGGCAGTATTATCAGCGTAACCGCTACCGCATTCTGAACCGGACAGAAACGGTGAACTACAAAAATGACGACATCGAAACATGGGCTGCTGCGAAGTTTGTGGATGTTGTTCTGAAGGAATACGACGCCTCGCTCCGGGATGCCGGAGAATCAAAACGCATACAGATAAATGTTTTTGACCCGGTTTTAACAAATGGAAATGCGGAGGGAAGAAAATTCCGTCCTACACTATACGATTTCCTTGCGCACCGGGCACTTGCATTTTATATGAATGAAGAATTCGGACTTACACGACCTGCGGACCGTTTTGAAATGAACAGCGCATTCTATCTCAACAATGCCGATATGTTCCTGAATTTTATGCTCACCAGCAAGGATACTGCGGATTTTAAATTCAAGGCGATCGCCCTGATGCAGGAGCTGATTTCGTTCCATCACGATGATGCACATCCCGGAGCTCTGATCGATGCCGACCTGATGCGGCTGAAGTTTGTCCGTGAGCACCTGACGATCCCCACAAAAGATTCACTTTACAATTTAGCCCTTCAACAGATTGCAGACCGGTACAAAGATTACCCCGGATCAACGGAAGCTTTGCATGAACAGGCATTGCTTGCCCTGAATGAAGGAAACAAATACCCGGAAAAGAGAGAGGAAAAATACAAATGGAAAATAATTCAGGCCGAAAAATTCTGCGACGAAGCCATTGCAAGGTTTCCGTACTCAGACGGCGGCATTCGTTGTAAAGCATTGAAAAAGCAAATCAATGAAACGTCATTGTCTTTCGTTATGGAAGAAATCAATGTTCCCGGTCAGGCATTTCGGGCAAAAGTTGATTATCAGAATATCGGAGCACTGTATTTCCGTATCGTGAAGGACAGTAAAAATCCTGGCGGCGATGAAATACAGGAGGATCAGGAAGCAAGAATCAGCAGGTATCTGAAATCCATCCCTGTTCAGGAATGGAAAGTGGAACTTCCTGTGGACACAGACAAACAACAACACAGCATTGAAGTTTCATTACCCGCCCTGCTACCCGGAAGGTATGCAATACTCCTTTCCGCAAACCAGGATTTTTCTTCAGGAAAGAAAAGTCTCGCATATTCGCAGTGCAGGATCAGTGCCATTGGACTGGTTCATCGACGGCTGGAGGAAGGAGCAACAGAAATTTATCTCTATCACCGGGATTCCGGTCAGCCAATGCCGGATGTCCTCGCGAAGGTTTTTGTCCGTGAGTACAACTACAGTTCACGGAAATACATTTCCCGTGAAACAGACACTTATTTATCCGATGCGGAAGGGAAAATTGTGATTCCCGTAAGAGGAAATTCATACAGAAATTTTAATGTAGAGTTTGTCAGGGGTGAAGATCATTTGTTCCTCAATGAAGGTTTTTATCAGTATCCCGGCCAACAAAACCCGGAACGAAAATTACCACAAACTTTTTTCTTTACTGACCGTTCGATTTACAGGCCCGGGCAAACGATTTATTTTAAAGGCATCATGCTGCAAGGCAAAGATGAAGAATCCGGGTTGCTGACAGGGCGGTCGACCAAAGTTCAGTTGTATGATGTGAATGGACAAAAAGCACAAGAACAGGATTTTATTACTTCGGAGAATGGAACATTTCACGGGTCCTTCACCGCTCCGCAGGGAGGCCTGAACGGACAAATGCGAATACAAAATGAATGCGGAAGCACTTATTTCAGTGTTGAAGAATACAAGCGCCCGAAATTTGAAGTCACTTTTGAGCCGGTGAAAGGCGTTTACCGTCTGGGTGGAGAAGTGACTGTGACCGCGCAAGCAGAAGCATTTTCAGGGCAGGCTGTTGACGGAGCAAAAGTTCAGTACCGCATTGTGCGGATGGCCCGGTATCCGGATTGGTGCTATTGGAAACCATTTTTCAACCCAAACATTCCGGAGCAGGTGATTCTTAACGGTGAAACAAAGACCGATGATAAGGGCCGTTTTGCAGTTGCATTTGTACTGCAGCCCGACCTCTCCATTCCAAAAGAAAACGAACCTATTTTCACGTATAAGATCACTGCGGATGTAACGGATATCAACGGAGAAACACGTTCGGGTGAAAATAACGTCAGTGCAGCGTATTCATCGCTGGAACTGAATACCGATATCGGACGCGAATTTATTTTTCAGAAAAAAGATTCCTTCTCATTGTTTTCAAAAAATTTATCCGGAGAACATGCCGACGCAGTTGTTCAACTGGTGATACACAAATTAAAAACACCCGACAGGATTCTCCGGAAACGTTTGTGGAGTAGTGCAGATAAACACAGTTTGGCAGAAAGGGAATACATTGAGTTGTTTCCTTATGATGTGTATGCGGATGAAGACGATGAAAGCAAATGGGGAAAGGCGCAGCAGGTGTGGAAAGCAGAATTGAATACTGCCAGAGATTCGGTAGTTCATTTGAGAAAAAATGATTTTCCGCCCGGAAAATACAAACTGGAAGGGACCACAACGGATCAGTTTGGCCAAATGGTGCGATTGGAACAAACTTTTCTTGTGATCGATCCGGAAGCCACTGCGCTTCCCATGAAAATGCTGGATTGGTTTACCGTGTTAAGAGATGATGCACCTCCCGGAAGTTCCGACAACCTGTTGATCGGGAGTGCTGAAAAGAATGTGAGGGTGTTGTATGAACTGGAACTGAAAGGAAAGATTATCAGCAAACAATGGATTGACCTGGACCGCAACCAGCAATTGGTTTCCATCCCGGTGACGGAGGCGTACCGTGGCAACTTTACAGTGTACTTCACTTTTGTTAAAAGAGGGCGGGTTTTTACCCATTCCCACACCATGAATGTCCCCTGGGACAACAAAGACCTGAAAATTCAATACGAAACCTTCCGTTCAAAACTGACACCCGGGCAAAAAGAAGAATGGCGTTTGAAGATTTCGGGAAGTAAAGGTGAAAAGGCCAGTGCAGAAATGCTCGCTTCGATGTACGATGCTTCACTCGATCTGTTCAGGCCGCATGCGTGGAATTTTTCGGTGTATAACCGACGCGCAGGGACGATGGAATTCCGGAGTGGAGGTTTTGGTGTAGAGCAGTCCCACTGGTACGATAAAAGGGAACCGGAAAAACCAGAGCAGCATCATTTCAGAAACTATGACGAACTCAATTGGTTCGGTTTCGAAACGGCAAAGTATGGAAGAATGTACAAGGGGGTTCCGATGAATATGCCGCTGAAATTTCTGAAAGAAGAAGGTGCAGGGATGTCTGCAGAAATGTCTGCAGATGCAATTGCCATGCCGCAGGCGTTATCCGTTGCCGACAGCCAGACGACGGAACCAAAGGCAGGAAGCGGGGTTCCGGAACAGCAAGCTCCCGTATCGGTTCGCCGTAATTTATCGGAGACAGCTTTCTTCTATCCACAATTATTTACGAATGACAGCGGCGAAGTTATTCTTTCGTTCACGTCGCCTGAAGCCCTGACAAAATGGAAGTTCATGGCTTTTGCCCATACGAACGACCTGAAGTTTGCGTTGGAAGAAAAGGAAGTAATTACGCAAAAGCAATTGATGGTTACTCCAAATGCTCCACGATTCCTGCGCGAAGGAGATCGTATTTTATTTCCTGCCAAGATCAGCAGTTTATCGGATACGCTGCTCGCCGGGAAAGCCACTTTGCAACTCTTTGATGCTGTCACGATGGAGCCGCTGGATTCGGAATTCGGGAATGCGACAATAGATAAAAAGTTTTCATTGCGAAAGGGTGAAAGCGCTTCCGTCAATTGGGAATTGAAAATTCCGGAAGGAAAAAACACAGTACTCTATCGTGTCACTGCAGTGGCCGGAAATTACAGTGACGGTGAAGAGCAACCGCTCCCGGTAGTGTCCAATAAACAACTGGTAACGGAATCGCTGCCTGTGTGGCAAAGGGAGTATGGCGAAAAAACATTCGAGCTGAGTAAGTTGGTCAACAACACATCGCCTTCCCTTCGGAATCTGAAACTTACCCTCGAATACACTTCGAATCCTGCATGGTCCGCTATCCAGGCATTACCGTATATGATGGAATATCCTTATCAATGTTCCGAACAGATATTCTCCCGCTACTATGCGAATTCCATTGCTACTCATCTTGCCAACTCCACACCGCGCATCAAAGCGGTTTTTGAAAGCTGGAAGTCTGCTTCTCCCGGAGCATTTTTATCCAACCTGGAAAAAAATCAGGAGTTAAAAAGTTTGTTACTTGAGGAAACACCCTGGGTCATGGAAGCAAAAGATGAAGGCGAAAGAAAAAAACGTGTTGGCCTCTTGTTTGACCTGAACAAAATGAGTCAGGAACTTTCGTCGGCATTGAACCAGCTCCGGAAAGCGCAATCTTCCAATGGAGGATGGCCTTGGTTTGAAAATATGCCGGAAGACCGCTACATCACCCAGCACATTGTTGCCGGTATGGGACACCTGGATCACCTCGGGATTAAATCTGTCAGGGAAGATTCAAGATGCAAGGAAATGGTTGAAAAAGCGATTGAATACCTGGATCAACGTTTGGCAGAAGATTTCCTGGAGTTGAAAAAAGAAAAAGCAGAACTGGAAAAAGTAAAACCCGGTGCCACTCAGATACACTATCTGTATGCCAGAAGTTATTTCAAGGATATTCCTATTGGCAAAGGCAAAGAGGAGGCCCATGAATTCTACCTGAAGCAGATGAAAAAATACTGGCCCGGAAACGGAGAATACCTGGAAGGAATGATCGCATTGACCTTGTTCAGATCGAATGAAACAGCGGTAGCGAAGGATATCCTGAAATCGTTGAAAGAAAATTCGCAGAACAATGAAGAAATGGGAATGTATTGGGCCGGTAATACAGGCGGATTTTTGTGGTCACGTGCTTCTGTTGAAACTCAGGCATTGCTGATCGAAGCGTTTGATGAAATCACCAATGACCAACAGGCAGTTGGCGATATGAAAGTCTGGCTGTTGCGTCAGAAACAAACACAAGATTGGAAAACAACAAAAGCGACAGCAGAAGCCTGTTATGCTTTGTTGTTGCGTGGGAGTGATTGGCTCGCCGAGACAAAAAGAGTCAGGATTGAAGTGGGTACGGCGACGGTAGATATGCCTGCCAATGCAGAATCAGGGACGGGATATTTTAAAACCAGTTGGACAGGGAAGGAAATTTCCAATGGCATGGGGAGGGTAAAACTCCGCACGCTTGCGCCGCTTACCAATGCAGGGAATGAGAATACCGGCCTTTCCTGGGGAGCATTGTACTGGCAATATTTTGAATCGCTGGATAAAATCACGCCGCATGCAACACCATTAAGTTTGAAGAAGGAACTTTTTATTGAACGTGCGACCAATCAGGGACCGGTGATCGAGTTGTTGCAGGGGTCGACACAATTAAAAGTTGGTGACCGCATTAAAGTGAGAATCGAATTACGCGTTGACAGGGACATGGAATACGTCCACATGAAAGACATGCGTGCATCCGGACTGGAACCCGAAAATGTGTTGTCGGAATACAAATGGCAGGACGGCCTGGGATATTATGAAAGTACCCGGGATGCTTCAACAAATTTCTTTTTCTCTTATTTGAGAAAAGGAGTGTACGTGTTTGAGTATCCTTTACGCGCAACTCAGCAAGGAGAATTTTCAAATGGGATTACATCAATTCAATGCATGTATTCCCCGGAATTTGCAGCGCACTCATCGGGTGAACGTATTAAAATAATTGGTAAATAGTCTTAAACGACTTTAAGGTGAATGTTTTTGGAGTGAAGATGAAGAATTTTGCAATGTAAACTCTTGGTTAACAAGTAGAAAAACAGTAAACTTGTAACCACAGACTGCGACATTACTTAACTGATTCTGCCATGAAGAAAACACACTCTACCTCCCTGCGATTGCTTTTTGCGACAGCGATTGCTTTGATTTTATTTGCTTCTGCTTCTGAAGTGAATGCACAATGCAACATACCGGGCGGTTTGTCCACCTCAAATATTACCAATACGGGTGCAAAACTGAACTGGTCAACGACAACAGCAGATAGTTTTCTGGTGCGTTATTATATGAGTGGCACAACTGCTTACCTATATAAGACAGTAAAACCCGGCACATCCGTAAATACCACGCTCACCGGACTCTATCCCAATACCGTGTATTACTGGCAGATTCGTTCATGGTGCAGTAACGGAACAAGCGGTGCGTATCAGACCACGCCGGCATCTTTTACAACGTTGAATCAATCTGTAGCCTGTGTTGTCCCGAACCG
>DAORHY010000037.1:0-17278 GCA_035438225.1 Bacteroidia bacterium | reverse complement strand
AGCAGGGATGAAATGGTGTTGTACCAACTTAGTGATGCCGCTGGAAAAATAATTTATTCCGGTTCTCATCCTGCCGTGAAAGGGATAAGTACCCTCCAGCTTGATGGAAGTTCATTGCAAAGCGGGATGTATTACATCACCTTGTCCAACCAGCAATCCACCATCACACGGAAACTGTATTACTGAGAAACCTGCTCTGGCGATTCAATTAATGATTGCGATACGGAACAACTGCGCACCGGAAGTATCATCGTTTATTTTTAAAAAATAAATGCCGCTGTCAATACCTTCAACTGAAAGTGTAGTGATTTGATCCGGATGAATTTTTACAGCAGATTGGCTGAAAACAAGCCGGCCATTCAGATCAAAAATTTCAAAACTTTTTTCTGCTTTATTTTCTCCCTTATATTGAAGCTGTACAGAATTCCTGACTGGATTTGAAAGTAACCGGACTGGGGCAACGGTATTCACCTCATGGATACCTGTGGTGTTGGAGGACAAAAGCCAATTCACAATTCCTGTGTCCAGAGGATTGACCGTTGACGGATAATAGGCAATCCAGTGTCCTGCTTCATCAACAAGATATTTATTAAAATTCCAGGTAACGGCTGCATCGGCAACGCCATTCCGGGAAGCATTTTGCAGCCATTTATATACTTCTGCTGTATCGGGAGCTGCAATGGAAATTCGTGACATCATTTGAAAACTGATGTTGTAGGTACCGGTGCAGAATGTATCGATAGAACCATTCGTTCCCGGCTCCTGTCCACCAAAATCATTGCATGGAAATCCGATTATCTCAAAATTCTGTCCACCGTATTGTTGATACAGTGATTCAAGGTCGGCATATTGTGGAGTGAATCCGCAATACGATGCCGTATTTACCACCAGCAATTTTTTTCCTGCAAAGACAGACAAAGAAACAGAGTCTCCACGGATGGTCACGGCGTTGAAATCATGGAATGTTTCAGTTGTTTGTGCCGTCGCAACATGTAGAAAGGCAGAAAATATAAATAGCAGATGCCAGGTCCCGGGTTTGCACATCTTTCGAACGTATGAAATATATTCTGAAATAGTATGCAATCCGGATCCTGTCCTGCTTCTTCTGCCTTTTATCCGCTTCATTCTGTCGTAAAAAAGCCAAAGCCGGAATTGGGGGGTCCGGCCTTTACTCACTGGGTAAATAAATCAACAAACAATCAACACTTAATCAAAAGCATAATTGACGCCAAATAAAACGCCGGAACCACGGTACTTCTGTTGAAACCCGGATGATGAAGAAAAGACCGATTGCAAATTCCCTTTCAACTGCGGCCGGAGTGAGAGTTGAATACGGGGATGGATCTTATAGCAGAGATCAATACTCAATCTTCCGTTAACAATCATCTGATTCATTTCTCCTGCCGTTTCAACGGATTCCGCTCCGCGCAGATCCTTTCTCAAATAATTTCCTTTTTTAGAAGATAACCATGCTGGAGAAATTCCGACAGATGCTCCGAGGCCGAATTTTCCGAACGAATGGCAATAACTCAACTCAACAGGTACTTCAAAATACCGGAACCGGTTTATTCCGTTGGCTGCTGAAATTCCGGCATCGTAAGACTGACTGGTAATCGTATCTACAACTACAACATAATTGCTGTCCATCCGCTGTATGGTATTCTGCAGAAAATACTGGTTCCCATAAATATAAGCAGTATCGATATCTGTTACTGAAGACAAAAAAGTCTGCCAACTTCCAGTTTGCTGAATTTTATCCTGTAAACTCAGGAGTGAATACTCCACTTTTTCACCACAGGCGGAGTATTCAAATCCGATTGTAACGGAGAATTTTTTTATTGCTGCAGACACTGAAACGCCCATGGAAGGAAGGATCACATTTTTCTCTTCTGCATTTCTCCTGTCAAGCCAGGGGCCCGGAGCGCCTTTAATATCTTTCGTAAAATAATGCGCTCCTCCGTACACATTAGCCGACCAACGGATTTCTTCACGCGATTGACGTCCGGCTGGAACAAAATTCCTGTCTTGCCTCAATGCAATGTTGCCATCTTTTGTATTCAATGACCGGTGAGAAATTGGAACAATTAAAGTTAAAGTTCCGCCATCTACGCGGTCTTTTGACTGAGTAACAACATTCTCGCTTCTGTCATTGTCGGGTAGTGTTAATACTGCAGACGTTTCAACTGCAACTCCGATGGAATTTCCGGACTGCTCAGCCTCCGTTTCAACAAAAGGAAGGCCGCCTTCAGACTTTGTAACGTTTTGGACAGAAGATAGCGGTGATGAACTTCCGGATCGATGAATGCTACTGCGCACTCTTTCTTCAGTGGAAGAAAGACCCTGCGTTCCTGATGATTCTTTCGTTTGTGAAATAGCAGTATCGGTACGTTTTTCCGTAGTGCCGGTATTACTTATTCCTCCTGAAGCAGGACTGCCTGAGGCGTTTGTTAAATCCGTTTCATTCGTCAGCGTCTTTGACGAGAGATCCTGTTGCGGAGACACCGCAACTTGTACGGCATTAGTATTCTCAATTGCTGCTGGTTTAAAAAGGCTCCTGCTGATCCAGACAGAACCAAGAATCAGAATACCCGCTATGGAAAATACAGTCATCCGGACGACAAAACGTTTTTTACGGAAATGACGGTCGAGTTCCGCTTTTACTCCCGGCCAGGATTCTTCCGGTCCGAATGCCTGGTTCTCTTGATCCTCTTTCATTGAAATAAGGTATTATCGATGAACTGATTTATTTTCCTTTCATTCTCCAGCAATTCCCGCAAACGTTTTTTCGCTCTGTGGAGATGCGCTTTGGATGTGCCGGTTGATATTTTTAACATATTGGCAATTTCATCATGTCCGTATCCATCCACCACAAATAAATTAAATACAGCCCTGTTCATTTCCGACAACTGGCCGATTGCCTCCCGGATTTGTTCCAGTTGCTCCGCCTCAAGATGCGGCTGTACGGATGGGTGTAAATCTTCACTTTCATGAACATCCCGAAGATCAATCTGTTCACGGAATTTCTTGTTCTTCCTGAACTCATCCACTACGTGATTGATGGTTATTTTCCGCATCCATAATTCGAACGGAACGGTATCTTTTTTTTTCAGATAGCTTTGCATGTTCCGGATCATCTTCACGTACACCTGGTTCAATGCAGACTGCATGTCTTCCCTGTTCACATAATACCGCCTGCAAACCGACATGAGAAAGCCAAAACAAACCGTGTAAAGTTCATAATGCGCTTTGCGATCATCCGTACAGCAACGTTCCAGCAATTCGGGAGACGGTTTCATAAGGAAACGGAAAAGGATGAGGGATGTCTCCCTCATCCTGATTTGATATTCACCTGAATAATTTATTGTTTGATGATTTGACGATAGCTTTTATATCCGGCATCGTCTGTAATTTCCAGGAGGTATACTCCGGAGTTCCATTTTTCTGTATTTAATCTGGCCGTACCGGTGGTCATGCTGCCACCGGCAATTTCTGCGCCTTGCAAACTAAAGATGCGATAGTTCACTCTTCCTGAAACCGAAGCAGGCAATGCGATCGTTAATTCTTCCTGTACCGGATTGGGGTATACACTGAACGGAGCAGATTTCGGCGAATCAGAAACCCCCGTGAGTTGTGCAGGAGAAAGAACATTCACCGTGAAACCATTCATTCCACGGAAAATATTCCCCAGCGAATCCACAGACACCGAATCACAATAAGTGCTGGTGCAACCACTGCTGTCAGCTACAGTGAGACAAAGGTTATAGCTACCGATACTGTTGTAGAAATGGGAGGGATAAGGCACATTCGATGTTGAACCATCTCCAAAATCCCAGTTAAAACTCAGGTTGAGGCCGTTGCTCAGATTCACTACTGCGACCTGATACGGAGCCAATTGTAATGTAATAAAATAAGCCTGGCATGCTCCCGGATTTCCAATCGCAGTATCCACAACGATTGTCGAACAATAGGTATCGGTGCAGGAATTATCCGCAATGGTAAGACAAGCAGTATAGGTTCCCGGGCTGTTGTAAACATGTTGCGGGAACCGGCTTGTGGATGTGGTGTTATCGCCGAAATCCCAGGTGTAAGAAGTCAGGGGACTTGTTCCTGTCGATAGATCGATAAAATAGCCTGTCAAACCAAGGCTCGTGGCAACGAAATTCGCACGACAGGCAGGATTTGCAACACCTACAAAAATATCCTGGCAGGAAACACACAAAATTGCAGACGTTGCTGTATCCACTTCATTGACACATATGTGATAGATTCCAGCTTGGGCAAAGACATGCTGAACAGGAGATCCGGTACCTGCGGTGCCATCTCCAAAGGACCAGGTTATAGCACTACCTGCACCAACTGAAGCAGTCAGTGTAAGCATATTCGGATTTGCAGAATCTGCAACTGCTGTGAAGGAACAGGTGGGAATGAAATTCACAGAAACATTCAGGCAGGTGTGACACAAGGTGACTCCGGAAGGTTGATCGGTTTCTGTAACACAAACCAGATACGAACCGGGCCCGGGATAAAAATGAGAGATGCTTGCACCGGTACCAAAGCTTCCATCACCGAAATCCCACGTCACCTGGCTGCTGGAAGAATTCGGAGTGAAGTTGAAGTAAGCAAGGTTCGCCTGCAGGGAATCAATGGAAGTAGTGAACGTACAGTTTCCGCTACCGGTTACAGGAATCACATCGCAATAACTGCAAAGAATTGTTCCATTTGAATCCAATTCATTCATACAAACAGTGTAGCTGCCTGCACTTGCATAAGTGTGTGAAGCATTCGTACCTGTGCCGGAAGTGCCATCTCCAAAACTCCACGTAATCGTGGAAGAAGGAAGGCCCGGATTCGCTATGAAACTGATCACTCCCTGATTCTGCGGATCCGGAAAATAGACAAAGGAACAGGTTCCAGTATTGGGTGATACATTCACAGCCGTACAGAAATTGCAGGTATCGCCAAAGAAATCAATGGTGGTCAAGCAGGCAGTATAAATACCGGCCTGAGAATATACGTGCGTATTTACAGGCCCGCCTGCACCGGTTGAACCATCGCCATAATCCCAGAAATACGAAACAGAATTGTTATTGCCAGCCGTAAAGAGAATTGTATTATTCTGTGCAGGACTTGCTGTATACGTGAAGTTGCACAAACTGGTATTCTGACCGATGCCAACGGAAACGCAACTTGTACATAAAACCGAGCCTGTTGCGGAATCCCGCTCCGTGACACAGGCAGTATATACTCCGGGAGAAATGTAAGTGTGGGAGACTACTGTCCCGATGGTTACTGGGCTGTTATCTCCAAAATCCCAGGTAGAAATTCCAGAACCCTGGCTATTGTTGACGAATGTCGCCACACCGGTGATCGAATCCACGGTGAATGTAATCAGACAGGAATTGCCGGCCCCCGTGATCGTGGCGCAAAACGTGCAAACGACCCCAGCCGAATCCAGCACATTACAACAGACGTTAAATGGACCAGTGCTATTGAAATTGTGAAATGGTGCCGGTACAGTGGATGTAGTTCCATCACCGAAATCCCAGAGATAAGTGAATTGCGGAGAAGGCCAGATGTAATTTGGTGTGAACTGAAAAGCTGAAATTGCTCCGGCCTGACTATACGTAAATTGGCAGTTTTGCACTTGCGACTTAGAAGTCAATGCGAAAACCGACAGTAAGAGAATGAGTAATACTTTTTTCATGGAGTCCTGGTTTTGGTCTTTAAAGGTAACACGACAGAATCAGCTGAATGGTTTACAGCAGCTTTGTTTATTTCGCCATATTGATATGAATGATCAATACTTTCATTTTTATTTTATCATTTGTTGAAGTGGTTGTGTTAAATTACTCTCAATTAATTGCATTTGAGTATATTTTCAAAATTATGATAATTAATAATGTTTTTATCAGAATATCAATATTATCATCAAATTATACCAAAAACAGTGAAGTATGGTGTCCGGTCACGAAAGTTAAATTTCTGTAAATGTTAAAATAATATCTTTCCGCTAGAGTTTATTCATCCGATATGGAAAAACCTTCTCTCTTCGACCGAATCAATGACTGGATTAAACGTTCGGTAACGATCAAATTATTATCGATCGGATTTCTGATCCTCATCCTGCTGATTCCAACATCAATGCTCACCTCCCTGATCCGGGAACGACAGGATTTACGGAATGAGGCCATTCGGGAAGTAAGTTCGAAATGGGGAAACCGGCAAACCCTGGGAGGACCTGTCCTGACGATTCCCTACAGGGTTTATGTAAAAGACGAGAAAGGCAATACCGTACAGGAAAAACGGTATGCACATTTTCTACCGGATGAACTGAATATTTCAGGAGGTGTGGCACCTGAACAGCGTCACCGGGGAATATATATCGTTGTGTTGTACAATACGCAACTGAAAGTAAGTGGAAAATTTGGACTTCCCGATGTCAAAGCAGCCGGTATTGAGCCCGCCGATTGTTATTTTGATCAAGCATTTATTGCTGTTGGCATTTCCGATTTACGGGGAATAAAGGACGACATTAACTGCCGGCTGAACGATTCCTTGCGTGTCTTTGGCCCGGGAATACCAACCCACGATTTATTTTCTTCCGGACTCAGCTTCCATTATCCACTTACCTCTCTCAGTGAAATCAGATTTTCCTTCGATATCAATCTCAACGGCAGCACAAATCTTTCTTTCCTTCCGTTTGGGAAAGTCACGACTGTTGACCTGAATTCCAATTGGGGGAATCCGAGTTTTGAAGGGTCTTTCCTTCCCGATACGCATTCCATTCGCAACAATGGATTTGATGCCCGTTGGAAAGTTCTCCAGTTAAACCGCAATTATCCGCAACAGGGAACCGGAAATTTTATCGGCAACTTCAACAATTCCTCTGATGAAGAATACGGAATCAGCAATCTGGATGAAGCAGGCTCATTTGGAGTACGGCTGATCCTGCCGGTAGATGAATACCTGAAAACGATGCGCTCGGTAAAGTACTGTCTCATGTTTGTAATCATCACCTTCCTGACTTTCTTCTTTGTGGAGGTAATCAACAAAAGACGCATTCATCCGATTCAATATCTCCTCGTTGGTTTCGCTGTTTGTTTGTTCTATGTGATGTTGCTCTCTATTTCGGAACATCTCACATTTAATCTGGCGTATATAATTTCCTGTATATTGATTCTCTCGCTGATTACTTTTTATGCCAGATTCATTTTCAAAAACAATAAACTGACGGCTGTCTTTTCCTTCCTGTTGTTGTTATTGTACGGGTTCTTTTATTCCCTGCTCCAACTGGAAGATTACGCTTTGTTGCTTGGAAGCATAGGATTGTTCATCATTCTTGCAACGATCATGATCCTCACACGAAAAGTAAACTGGTATCGGGACGACAGTTGATTTGGAAACCGCTTCGGGCATAGAATAGATCCGAAGGATCCGGTGCTATGTGGAAAAATGAATACGTTTTCTGTTGATGGATACTACCCGATCAACACCAATACGTGACAAAGAACCAGCAGAATAATAGCGATGCTGATCACAGTACGTACAAATTCTGATCCCCCCGATTGATTCATTGAATGACAGTATTAATCGTTTGATTTAAAAGACGGACACAATCCGAAAGCCTGTTCCAAAATACTGAAAAAACCTATTTTCATAACCAAACTGCCTGATTTTTGATGAAAATCGGTGAACCTGCGGATTGTGTCGGCCAAATGGACCGGTTGGCAATATACAATTCGGTAATCCAGTGTTATTCCCCGGTACCTTTTTTCATTTCCATCTGTTTCAATATTTTATTCACTTCCTGTTCCGTCGCACGGAGCCTGGACTGGCAAAAATGAATCAACTCGGAGGCGCGTTTTACTTTTTCTGCCAGGGCATCTACGCTCACGGTTTCATCTTCAATCTCTGCTGCAATTTTTTTCAGCTCATCGTAAGCCGCTTCATAAGTCAAAGGTGTTTCCATCCGGTTTGGTTTTTTTATTGACAGTAGAAATCAATTCTGCATCAGCCATGGATACGGTGATCTCCATTCCCGGTTCAATGGACGATGTATCTTTCACGATTTTACCCTGCGCTTTTACCATCGCAAATCCACGCTGCAAGATACTCGTTGGGCTCATGATCCGGACAATGGAAACAAAATGGTTGATTGTATTTTTTTGTTCCTCCAGATACCGTCCGGCGAAACTCTGCAACCGTGTTGAAATGTGTTCCAGATCATTCCTGCAATTTGAAGCTATCATCCGGGGTCTTGTGCTGAGGAGATTCATTTCCTTATCCAGATCCCTGCGGTTTGCATACAGAATATTCCGGCTTTCGTCCACTATGGATTGGCGGAAATGAGAGAGTACGTCCTTGTGCTCTGCAATCACATTCTTTGACCTGTCGATCAGCCGCGAATTCATTGCATTGATTCTTTGCTGATGAAAAGACAATGTCTGTTGTGTTTTGATAATTGCATGTTGACGAATATTCAGAATTTTTTCTTCGAAAAAACGATTGTGTGAAATAATAAACTCCGCAGATTTTGTCGGTGTCTTTGTGTTGGTATTTGCCATCAGGTCAACAATGCTGACATCTTTGTGATGACCCAATCCGGTAATTACCGGAATCGGAAATTTTGCGATCGTACGGCTGAGGTTGTAGGTATCAAATACCAGGAAATCTGTTTTCGCTCCGCCTCCGCGAATCATCACAACTGCATCGTATGCTTTTCGAGTATTGAAAACGGATATTAAAGTCTGAATGAGCTCTTGCTCTGCTTCCCCGCCCTGAACCGAACTGTAATAATTGTCGACATCAAAAGTAAAACCGTATTGATTGTTCCGTAAGGTATGAATGAAATCTGTGTATCCTTCTGAATTGGGAGATGCAATGAGTGCGATGTGCTGAATAACCGGACGGAATTCAAGCGTTTTGTTCAAGGTGCGGTATTCTCCCTCTTCAAACTTTATAAATTCAGGATTTTCCCGTGCAAGCCGCAACAAGGTTTGCCTTCTTTGTTTTTCAAGATTACCAAGTGTGAACGTGTGATCGATGTCGTGCAAAATCAATTGCATACCGAACACGATATGATAATCCAGTTTGACTCTCGCGAGCACTTGCAATCCGTTGGTAAAAATCTGTCCGGTTTCGCTTTCAAACAAACGAATGGCCCGGGCTCCCTGTGTCCATGCAATGCCCTTCAGCTTTGCCGTTTCCAGCGTAGACCCTTCCAGCTTCTCAACAAATTCAAAATAGTGCCGGTCCTGATTGGGATAAAATTTATGTCCGGAAATTTCCGCGACTACCCAGAAAAATTCATCCCCGAAACTTTGTCTGATCGCTTGTCCGACCTTGCGTGCTAAATCCGATAGTTTCAGCGGAATAATTTCAGACATCTGCAAAACACTGGTTGCTTCAAAAAAATTCAGAACTCCGGCTGTTCAATAAAAGCATACTTTTCTTCCAGGACTTTGCGAATGGCGTCCGCCAGGATATTAATCGAAGAAGATTCCATTTTTTTTCCGGTAATCTTTTCGATTTCATATTTGGAGATACGGATCGGTTCCAGGAGCTTGCGGTTGGCAGGCAGCAGATGTGCGATATCCCGCAGCACATCGTAATAAGCACGTTGTGCAACACGTCCGCCGAGAAACAGGAATCCTGGTTTCCGTGCAATGTAACCCATCTCTTTGACGCCTTCATCAACCAATAATTTCTGAAATGCAGCAAATGATTCCGGCATTTGCCCGAGTGTCAGTCGCACACGGTGTTTGGGGAGCACTGCATCGTTGAAATAGTCAAGGTTATCACAGAGCGCACTATAATCATTAAGATAAGGAGCCTGAATATGACCCTGTAAAAGCTTCAGGGTCTCCTTCCTCGCGGGAGTGAAGTGTTGTTCTTCATCGAACTCAATGATGCGCGTGCCCAGCACGGGATGCTTATGAATAAATCCATCAAGTCTGCTCACCAGCGTTCCTTTTCCGGCATCTCCGTCTTTCATCAATACCGTATTGATCTGCTTCATCATTTCACTCAATGCAGGTGACAAGTCTGCAAATTCAATTTGCCGCGGTAGTGTTACAAATCCTGCTTGCAGATGTTTCCCGAGAGACTTTGCATACAAATCTTCTTTACCGATGACCTGGCGCAAGGCCTGGAAAAAACGGCCTTCATCATTGCTGTCTTCCAGTTCGTCATCATCACGCACGGGCATGGGGGGAGGAGGAATCGTAGCAACGGTTTCAACCTTTTCAATTTTTTCTATTTTTTTACCTTTTGCATCAAACAGTCCTGACGAAATCAAAACGGCAACAGCGGGAGAAAAAACGCGACCGGAAATAAATTTGCCTGCTACTTTTGTATCAATTGCCTCATTTTGCCGGTACAGTTCATACAATTCACGCAAGCTGATCCGCTCCTGGTTGCCAGAGCTTTCCCGGTCAAGCAACATATACTCCCCGGAGATGCGGATATTTCTGTAACTGCCGCCACCGCTTTTTGTTTCGGCTCTGCGAACGGTTGCGAGACGTTGTTTGAACTGATCGTAACTAATCATATAAAGAATATAGTATCTGAATGAAACATGCTGAATAATTCCAAAATCAAGTAAAAAAAAGAGATTCTCCTTTTTTTCCGGCTATGATTTCAATTCCCGGGCCTTGAAATACAAATCAAATTACGGTAATTTTTATGGATTGACAAGATGATTTCTGCTCCTGAATGCAATCCCTTCCAGGGAAAAACATCACACTGCAGGAAATTAAAATCATGAGAGGTTAGACTAGTGAAATTCTTACATACAATTTCACTTCAGCTTATATCCAAAATTTAAAGGTATATTGAAGTAGAACTTTTACAAAAGTTTGCAAATAGAGTGGAATTGCCTGTTTTTTTGCTTCGTCATCCTTCTACCTGCATTGTAAAAGGTTGCAGTTGAGTTAATTTGAAACAAAATCTTACAGTTCGCGTAAGTATCCCTTAAAATCATTGACCATGTTCAGCAAAGATTCACTTCTAAAGTTCTTTATCGCAGCAGTTGCTTTCTCCTGGATTCTTGGATTGGCATTCAGATAAAAAACACATAGTAAAAATCATTCATAAGCAAAGCAGCTCAGGGGTGGGCTGCTTTTTTATTGCCTGCGTTTTATTCAAAAAGCGAATCTCCTGTTTGAATTCAATAACCTTAAATGCAGAAAACACCAGATCCGGCTTTGTGAAAAAAATGCTTCCCGGACTTGTTTTCCGGGCTGCTCCAGCTTTATTTTTTCGGTATCTTTGGCCATCTTAATGATTATCAATTTCCGGATGATTGCACTTTCTCAGCAAGGCATGCTGACTTCAAAACGACTTTATTCCTGTTTTCGATTCATTGTCATCTTCGGCTTCTTTGGTCTGATGACTTTCCAATCTCTTGCACAGGTTACCTGGAGAGAACGGACCCGATGGACCTGGACCGCCAAATACGGGGTACTTGCCAACAATCCCGACTACGAAGCTCAGATGTGGTTGAAGGATAATGTCTTTGGGAATGGCGGCTGGTTTGTAAAGCCTTACTATTCCGCAATGCCGGAAGTTGCAGTGTGCTTCGATGCTGTACGAATGCGTGGTGCCGTCCTCGGCCTTCAGGTTGCAGGTAGTTATATGGAAAGCGAACTGAATGCAAAATCAGAAAATTCAAAATTCAGATTGGGCATCACTCCAACACAGATGCTAAGGGGAACACTCACCCTTTCCTTTAATGGCACAGATCCCTACACCATGTTTCAAATGCCCTACCACAGCCAGAACGAAGCTGTGCTTGGTGTTACATTTATGGGAATGAGATCTGAGGATGTTGCTGTTTCAACCGAAGCAAGAGACAGTATTGGCATCAGTGAAATTAAAGGAGGGATCGCAAAAGCGGCCGGAATTTATTTCGGGTTGAACTGGCGAATTGGTGAATCGGGTTGGGTCTTTGGTGTGAGCGCCAGTCTGATGTGGCATTATGACCGCAATCATTGGATCAACATCAAAACGGATGAATCGTCCTCCTATACTCCGGGTTATATCGACATGGCGCCGCGTTTTGCACAAGCCGGATTCGGATACCATTTCTGATTTATTCATCCGCTGCAGCACCATTTCTAGCCCAGCGTTTCCGGGCCTCTTTCTTCTTGTCCCGAATTGTCTTTTCTTTAAATCTTCCGTCGTAAAACCCCTGCTGGATCGCCAGTTTACGCTGGAGCCGCAAAGCAACAGTGTTTCCGTTCAGTTTTTTCTTTTTCGACATTTCGGTAAATTTTGAACTGGTAATACTCCCGTAATTTTAGTGCCACTGAGAAACACCAAAGAACAAGATCTTTTCAATTCACCCCGCTTTCAAGATTGCCTGCCTGCGATGTCCCCTAAACTATTTATCGGCCTCCGCTAAATGCATTTCATGATCCCCTGAAATTTCATTTCCTGACGCTTCAGCCATACCGGCGAATGAACCCTCCGTCAATTAGCCTTTCTTCACTTTACCTTTGTACCTCACAATGATATAAAGGTAGATGATCCGTGAATACCTGAAGATTAATGGAGCGATCAGCATTGCAGAAGCGAATCCGATCAACAGGAGTCGAATCATGTGATCCCCGATTTCCCGGAATACTAAATAATACAAGAGTCCGATGAATATGAGAAACCCTACCATTAATCCATAACTCACATAGGCGGCGCCGAAATAAAACCCGGGTTCATGCCGGAAATTTTCGCCGCAGGCCGAACACCTTTCATGCATATGGCCCATTTTGCTCAGGTGGTAAGGATTGGGGTCGACAAATATTTTTCCTTCCCGGCACGCCGGGCATTTCATCGAAAGGATGCCAAGCATTAAATTGGGAGCTGGTGTATTCAGGGTTGTCTCTGACATAATAATACTTTGAGACTGCAAAGTTAATCAGTGGCATTAAACCGGAAGGTGATAATTGTTGGATACCTGACTTGAACAATCCTTACTTACCCGATGTCCGGATATAACGAATTAGCTGAAACGCACTGTTTTTAAGCCTTTCAAGGGATTCGCCGGAAAAATATCAGGGGGGAATATACGGTAGAACGAACCATACGCCACCCCGAAAAATCATTAATTTCGAAACTTTTTTATGATAAAAATCTTTGCTTGTTATTGAGAATTTGCGTTAAATTTATCTGTTTCATTTTTAAAACCACTTTTGCATGAGCGCTGGCGCTAATCCACCATTGTAAAACGTGTACAAGGCATAACCCGAAGGTGATTGTTTTTATCAGGAGTATTTTAATTCAATTATACATTTAACCTGTTCGTTGATTTTCACTTTCCCGTTGTGTGTCTGTCCGGTCGAATATATTTCTCACTTAAAAACTTATGCTTATGAAAGTTTATGATGATAAACACATTAAAAACGTTGTTCTGGTCGGGGCTTCGAAATCCGGCAAGACCACATTGGCGGAAGCCATGCTCTTCGAAGCCGGTTTGATCAATCGCCGTGGTACCGTCGAAGAAAAAAATACGGTCTCTGATTACCACGAAATCGAACATGAACGCAACAGTTCGGTGTATGCCACAACACTGCATACAGAATGGAAGGACTATAAGATTAATATCATTGATACTCCCGGTCTTGATGATTTCATCGGAGAAGTGATCAGTTCGCTGCGTGTTGCAGATACTGCAGTGATGATGCTCAATGCGGAGAATGGTGTTGAGGTCGGTACCGAACTCATCTGGAACTATGTCGAAAAATTTCAGAAACCTATCCTTTTCGCAGTGAACCACGTGGATCACGCAAAAGCAGATTTTGATGCGACTATCGAGCAGGCACGTGCACGCTTTGGAAATGCGATCACTGTCATGCAATATCCACTGACGCAAGGTGACACCTTTGATTCGATCATTGACCTGCTGACAATGAAGATGTACAAATTCCCGGCAACCGGTGGCAAACCGCAAAAACTGGATATCCCGGCAGAGGAACAGGAAAAAGCAAACCAATTGCATAACACGCTTGTGGAAAAGGCAGCCGAGAATGATGAAAAACTGATGGAGCTGTATTTTGAAAAAGGAACGCTTGACGAAGACCAACTAAAACAAGGACTAAAGCTGGGCATGTTGCACCATGATGTGTACCCTGTTTTTTGTCTCAGTGCAAAAAAAGATATGGGCAGCGGACGCTTGATGGGCTTCATTGATAACGTAGCTCCTTCCGCCACCGAACTTTTTCCTGAAAAAACCGAGGACGGAAAAGACCTTCCCTGTGATCCGAAAGGTCCACCGGTGATCTTTGTATTTAAGACACTTATTGAGCCGCATCTTGGAAAATTGTCCTTCTTCAAAGTAATGTCCGGAGAAGTCACAACCGGTATTGACCTCGTGAACAGCACTACAGGACATACCGAACGGTTGAATCAGCTGTTTATTATGGACGGAAAAAACCGGAACCCGATCACAAAACTGACGGCCGGTGATATCGGAACGACACTTAAATTGAAGGACACATTTACCAATCACACATTGTGTGCCGCCGGCAAGAATATTTCTATCGACCCGATACATTTTCCGGATCCACGTTTGCGTGTTTCCATTCTTGCAAAAAATAAAACCGATGATGAAAAATTAGGAGGCGTATTGGCTGAAATTCACCAGGAAGATCCTACGGTTACAATTGAATATTCGCGGGAACTTCGCCAGATTCTACTGGGAGGTCAGGGCGAACTTCACCTGAATGTGGTAAAATGGAGAATCGAAAAAATCTATCACCTCGAAGTGGAATTCGGTAAACCGCGCATTCCTTATCGTGAAACAATTCAAAAGAATGCAATGGCGTCCTATCGTCACAAAAAACAAAGCGGAGGAGCCGGACAATTTGGAGAAGTGTACATGAAAATTGAACCGTATCACGACGGAATGAATGAACCGCACGAGTACCATGTGCGTGAAAAGGAAATTATCGAACTGCCCTGGGGCGGAAAGCTTGTTTTCTACAATTGTATCGTTGGCGGAGTTATTGACCAGCGCTTTATTCCATCCATACAAAAAGGAGTCATGGAAAAAATGCAGGAAGGCCCCCTCACAGGTTCTTATGTGCGTGACATCCGCGTGATTGTGTATGATGGAAAAATGCACCCGGTCGATTCCAATGATATCTCTTTCAAGATTGCCGGGATGATGGCTTTCAAAGAGGCTTTTCACCAGGCCGATCCGAAAATTCTCGAACCTATATATGATGTGGAGATCCTTGTCCCGGAAGAACTGATGGGTGACGTCGTCACCGACCTGCAAACCCGTCGTTCCATCATCATGGGTATGGATTCAAAAGGCAAGTATCAGGTGATTAAAGCACGGACACCATTGTCTGAGCTCGACAAATATTCCACCTCACTCCGGTCCATCACCCAGGGACGGGGAAGTTATACAGGCCGTTTCGCCGAATACGCTCCTGTTCCCGGCGAAATACAGCGCAAACTGGCTGATGAATACAAGTTGACGGAAGTACACTAAGAGTGGAGGGCGAAAAGTAAAAAGCGAAAGATTGAAGAACCGGTTGTGCGCCTCTGACACAAACTAGTTTTTTATTACAACCTTATACTCTTCATTCTTTACCAAAACAGAAGCGGCGCCGGAATAACCGGCGCCGCTTCTGTTTAAAATAATTTTCTTTTAGCCTTATTGTACGGCTACTCTCCTTGTTGCCCGTCTGATATCTGACTCCATGCTGAGAACATACAATCCTTTTGCAAGTTCCGGAAGTATCATTTCATCCTTTAATTCGGCAACTGAAACAATTGCAGCTTTTTTTTCCGCTACAATACGCCCGGAAAGGTCCATTAGTTTCCAGGTAATTTTTTCTCCCGGAGAAGTAGTCACTTGCATTTCCATCCTTTGCTGAACCGGGTTGGGAAATACGACTAGATCCGATCCGTCCTTCAACTCATCGATGCCGATGACCCCTGTCAATTGAACATTGTCGATTGTAATGCTTGAACCCTGACTTGCAACCAGGGGTCCGACTGTGTCCTGAACGGAAAAAGCGATGGTGCATTTTGCCGGTGTTCCACTGGGCGTCGAAAGAGGAACAGTAACGTGTGTGAAAGAGGATTTATCACTGCTGATCCTCATGAAACCTCCACCGATGGATGCGCCTCCGGCATTCGTGAACGATACCGTGATGTTACAGGCATCAAATCCAAGGAAATCTGCTTTATACCAGAATTCCAGGTTGCTGTATGCATGCGTCACCGGAAATCCGCTACTGGCTGAAAGCAGGATTGGAACTACTGTTCCTTGTCCGGCAATCACAATTGCCGTCAACTTTGCCGCATTCGTACTACTGTAACCAGGACTTACCTTGGTAACCGGCGCATTCGCCCCGGCATTATTCGTAACCCAGCTATCCGGATTCAAACCTGGCCAGGTCTCAAAGCCAGGGTTTGGCACAGGGTTCTGTGCAAAAACAGTGAAGGATAAAAGGATAATGGATGCTAAAAAGTAGAGTTTTTTCATTTTTATTTGATTTATTTTTTGGGTTTAAGAGATTCCCAATAGAATTCGCCTGCCTTTTAAACCATTAAATCGTGGTTGTTTTCCAGAATTCCAGGGATCAGATTTTTTTCGAAAATATGAAAAAAAGGAGAAACAGAAAAAAGGAGAACAAACGTTCAGAAATCAACCGCGTTTCCATGTTTTAGATTCAGCCTGCTACAGACAGTCTACTATCATCAGCTTCTGAGTTGCAAACGCCTCACCTTTCCTGATGTTAAGGAAATAAATTCCTGAAGGCAGATCCGGTAAATTCACTTCCATCTTTCTTTCGGGTTGTCCGGAATGAAAAACTTCATTTCTGTATACTTCCCGGCCCTGCATATTGGTTAGTATCAACGAAACAGTTCCTGCGAAATAACCTTCCGCACTGATAAAAATTTGATCGTGTGCCGGATTCGGGAAAACCTGAACAGTGTTTAGCAAAGGTAAATCAGCAATTGACGAAAGCCCTGTCAATTCCACATCATCTACAACAAAACTGGTTCCATTGTGCGCTACAACAGCTCCATTGGTATCTGCTGCAATAAACTGAATGATACAAGTGGAAACATCCGAGTGTACCGGATAGTCGATCGGGATGGTAAGCATTGTAAAAGTTGATGTAGAGGTTCTGATTGCGATGTCAGCAGAACCTATCGCGTGCAGTGAATCGTCGTACATCACAACCGTCACGATAAATGCATCGCTGCCGGCAAGTGTTGCTTTATACCAACATTGAAAAGTAGTATAGGCATGTTGTACAGG
>DAORHY010000036.1:0-17285 GCA_035438225.1 Bacteroidia bacterium | reverse complement strand
GTCTTCCCTTTTCTTTTTTAGCCCTGGCTCTTTTGAAAAATAGTTAAGGCAGATGTGGAAACTGTTTTTTTCCTGCATCCATGACACAACGGTATTGAATACGTGAGTGTTTAAAAAATTCCAACAGTTTTTAATCCTAAAAATTTATCTGTATGAAAAAGAACAGCCTCTTTCTTCTGGCATTTGTTCCGGGCCTCATTGCCGGAGCAGCAATAGTGATTTCCATTCAGGACGTTCCTGAAACGATACTTCAGAATGACAACAATGTGAATACTGAAATAACAGAACACGCATCTCCGGACCCTGTAAAAGAAAAACATGTGACGAAAGTACCCGATCAGCCGGCAGGGAAAGGCAGTGACAAAGGATGTGTTTTTAAAACTGTATTTGGAGAAGAGTCGTCGGACAGTAATTTTATATACAAGACACCCTTAAAAGTCAAACATTCCGTAGAAGCGGCATTGATCTGGATTGCAGAAGCTCAATCTGAAAGCGGAGGCTGGGGCGCAGGCACGCATACAAATCAGTCTGTGATGGATCCTCATGCCGTACATCCTGATCCGGCAACAACCGCTATGGTGGCAATGTCGTTGCTTCGATGCGGAAGCAGACTGAACAGCGGACCGTATTCAACCCATTTGCGGAAAGCATTGATTCACCTGTTGAAACAAGTCGAAGCGTCTTCACAAAACAGTCTGAACATCACAACAGAAACAGGCACCCAGCCACAGATTAAGTTGGGACAAAACATTGATGTCGTACTCACGTCGCAATTCCTCACAAATATTCTTGACGAGTTGGGCCGGGATGCTGTGCTCAGGAACCGGGTTGTACGTTGCAACCAGATTTGCATTTCAAAGATTCAAAGTGGGCAAAACGCAAGTGGAAGCCTGCAGGGAGCCGGATGGGCAGGAGTATTACAAAGCTCATTTGCGACCAATGCTCTGGAGACGGCAAAGGATAAAGGACTGGACGTAGATGAAAAGAAACTGGAGAAATCAAAAGAATATCAGAAAAACAATTTTGATTTGAACACCAACAATGCAGCAACGGAAGATGCTGCAGGTGTCGTACTCTATTCAGTCTCCGGATCCGTCAGGGCAAGCGCAAAGGAAGCGCGAAAAGCAAAAGAAGTGATAGAAAAAGCAAAAAGAGAAAATAAAATAGCGCCATCTGCTCCGGTTTCAATTGACAATCTGAAGAAAGCCGGAATGAGTGAGTCGGAAGCATTGCGGTATGGTTCAGCATACAAAATAAATGAGGCAGCGAATGAACAGGTACAACAGGACAATGTAATGAATGGATTTGGAAGTAATGGTGGGGAGGAATTCCTGAGCTATCTGCAGACGGGAGAGGGTCTCATCATGAGTAAAGATCAGGGTTGGAAAACCTGGTACGATAATATCAGCGGGAGGCTGGTGAGGATACAAAACAACGACGGGAGCTGGAACGGGCACCATTGCATCACGAGCCCTGTTTTTTGTACAGCTACATCTCTGCTGATACTGGCAGTCAACAATGATGTGGAAAAATTGATTGCGCTTGGAGGCAAATAATCTTTTAAACCGGGACTATAATCCTGCTTTTAAAGTTCAATGATTAGCGATCGGAAATTCATTCGATCGCAATCATTTTGTTCCATAAGGAACGGGATTGATGGTTTTAGACCATAGCTGACCCCGGTGAGGGGATCAGTAGGCGATTGACTACAAACTTCTTAGGTTATGGGCCGGGAAATCACTACCTTCGCGGCCTTCTAAATTCTGCCAGATGATCTCGGTATCCAACCTCTCTTTGCGCTATGGTAAGCGTGTTTTATTTGAAGATGTGAATATTAAGTTCAGCCCGGGTAACTGTTATGGCATTATCGGGGCAAATGGAGCAGGAAAATCGACTTTTTTAAAGATTTTATCTGGCGAAATTGATCCCAGTACGGGGCAGGTCCACGTCACTCCAGGGGAAAGAATGAGTGTCCTGAGCCAAAACCACTTCGCATTTGATGCGTACCCGGTGTTGCAGACAGTGATGATGGGGAATAAAACACTTTGGTCCGTCATGCATGAAAAGGATGCGATCTATGCCAAACCTGATTTTAACGATGAAGACGGTCACCGTGCAGCCGAACTGGAACATCAGTTTGCTGAAATGAACGGTTGGGATGCGGAAAGTGATGCAGCAAGTTTGCTGAGTAGCCTGGGCGTAAAGGAAGAGTTTCATCAGGTACTGATGGGCGAAATGAATGGCAAAGACAAGGTCCGCGTTTTGCTGGCACAGGCGTTGTTTGGCAATCCGGATATCCTTCTTCTTGATGAGCCGACCAACGATCTGGATGTGGATACCATTGGGTGGCTGGAGAACTTTCTTGCCGATTTCCAGAATACTGTCATTGTTGTTTCTCACGACCGTCACTTCCTGGATGCTGTGTGTACACATGTTTCCGATATTGATTTTGGTAAGATCACCACATATACAGGAAACTATTCCTTTTGGTACGAATCAAGTCAGCTTGCATTGCGTCAGCGGTCTGACCAGAATAAGAAAATCGAAGACAAGCGCAAGGAGCTCCAGGAGTTCGTGGAGCGCTTCAGTGCGAATGCCTCCAAATCAAGACAAGCTACCAGCAGGAAGAAGTTACTTGAAAAGCTGGTTGTTGATGACATACGCCCTTCGAACAGGAAGTATCCCGGAATTATTTTCAGGGCAGAGCGTGATTGCGGGGATCAGATTTTAACGATCGAACATCTTTCGAAATCATCGCCGGAAGGCAATGTGTATTTTAATGATATTTCGTTTACACTTACAAAAGGGGATAAGGTCGCTGTGCTTTCCAAGGACCATTCAGCGATTTCAATGTTTTTTGAAATTCTGATGGGAGAAGAAAAGGCGGATCACGGAACTGTTGCCTGGGGCAGTACAATCACACGCGCATATTTACCCAATGACAATGCGAAGTATTTCGGTGGCGACTTTAACCTGATTGACTGGCTCCGGCAATTTTCCAAGGATAAGGATGAAACGTATATCCGGGGATTTCTTGGCAAGATGTTGTTTTCCGGGGAAGAAACACTGAAAAAATCAAATGTACTTTCAGGGGGAGAAAAGGTGCGATGCATGATTTCACGCATGATGCAGGTGAATGCCAATTGTCTTATCCTGGATGAACCAACAAATCATCTGGATCTTGAATCGATCACAGCATTTAACAATGCAATGAAAGACTGGAAACACATTGCATTGTTTACCACACACGACCATGCTTTTGCTGAATCTGTTGCCAACAGAATTATTGAACTCACTCCTTCCGGAATCATTGATAAGCGCGTCAGTTTCGATGAGTATATCTCTGATGAAAACATCAAGGCATTGCGTGAGAAGATGTACCCTGAAACGGTGGTTGCAGGGTAATCAGAATTATTTTCCCACAGTACCAGTCCGGTCATGAATCCCGAATACGCGAAGAAAATTGAACAGGCGAAAGCACAGCGCAACGAAAACAAATCGTTTTTTGCCCGGGTAAAAAAACGAAAACCTTCGGATCTTGACCGGATCACAAATGAACTCCATTATCAGGCTTTTGAGCACATTGATTGTTTGCAGTGTGCAAATTGTTGTCGAACAACCGGACCATTGCTCAGAGGGAAAGACATTGACTCACTTGCAGCACATTTCAGGTTTCGGCCGGCGGACTTTACAGAAAAATATTTACGCATAGATGAGGACAATGACTATGTTTTTAAATCAATGCCCTGTCCCTTTCTTGGCCCTGACAATTATTGTTCGGTTTATGAATACAGGCCGGGAGCCTGCCGGGATTATCCTCATACTCAACAAAGGGATATTCGCCAGAAACTTGATATTACCCTTGAGAATACGATGATTTGTCCTGCTGTGGCTGAGGTAGTTGAGGGCTTGAAGCGGGTGTACGAGAAAAGGTAAGCCTGATTTTTACTGAAATTGCTGATCCCCTGGATTCTCATTTAACAAATGTTGCTCAATGGGTAAATGAAGAGGTTGCCAGATATTTCATTTTTCGTTAACTTTTCGCATTATTTCTCCGTACATAAGAATCATTTCTATTCCATGAGTATGACTCTTCTAAATTCCTGCCTTCCGGCTAAAACATCTGGCAAAAAACGGATTCTCGTCTTTGCAATGATTGCATTGTTTATTCTCAGCCACACTACTGCTACTTCTGCAGTAGAACCAACGATACCAGCCACATTTGCTGTAGCAAGCGGTGCGAATTGCAATGAAATTGATCTGAGCTGGATTTCAGGTGATGGAACGAAAAGACTTGTACTTGCTTCCGCAAATAATCCGGTAAGTGTTTTACCGGTCGACGGACAATCCTATAGTGCTGCAACGAATTTTGGTTCCGGCAGCAATCTTGGCGGGGGGAATTATGTTGTATATAACAGCAACGGTACGAACGTAACAATTTCCGGATTGAACGGTGGTGTACACTATTATTTTGCAATTTTTGAATTCAATGGGTCAGGTTTTGGGACAAATTACCTGACGAGTATATATGCTACTGCTGACACCTTTGCAACCGGAATCAGTTTGTCTGTATTAATTTCGGATTCCAGTTTTTGTGTGGGTGCATCTGCGAATCTTGAGGCACACGGTGCGCCATTTTATGACTGGTCTCCCGGGACCGGCTTGTCGAGTACTACAGATTCTCTGATTGTTGCTTCGCCAACACTGACAACACAATACACCGTTCAGGCCTCTGACCAGAATGGCTGTCAGATCTCAGCACGATTTACACTCACTGTGAATTCATTGCCTGTGGTTAACCTGGGTAATTTCGCGGATATATGTGTTGACGGAACACCGTTTACTCTCAGCGGCGGAACACCTTCCGGAGGCACTTATAGTGGACCGGGTGTGAGTGCAGGGGTGTTCAATCCTGCCGTTTCCGGCAGCGGGATCCATACGATTGCATACTCCTATACGAATGCACAAGGTTGTTCTTCTGCTGACAGTTCCACCATTCGGGTGAACAGTTTACCGACTGTCAACCTTTCTACATTCCTGAGTACTTGTGTAAATTCAACTCCTTTCAACCTGACCGGGGGAACGCCGGGCGGTGGATTTTACAGCGGTACCGGAGTCAGCTCCGGGACATTTAATCCTGCGACAGCCGGAACGGGCTTACATACGATTACATACTCCTTTACAAATGTTCAGGGGTGTACTGCCACAGATACTTCTTCAATCACGGTGAACGGCCTCCCGGTTGTATCACTCGCGTCTCTTCCTTCAGTGTGTATAGACGTGGTTCCGTTTCCGCTTACCGGAGGTAGTCCATCGGGAGGAACCTATAGCGGCGCAGGGGTTTCATCCGGTACATTCAATCCATCGGTAGCCGGGTCAGGGAATCAGTTGATCACCTATGCATATACCGACGGGAACGGATGCTCTGCATCAGCGTTATCATCCATTTTTGTAAATGATTTACCCGCGGTGGACGTTGGACCATTCACTGCTGTTTGTGTGAATGCAACTCCCTTGACACTTGGAAGCGGGTCACCTTCAGGTGGAATATACAGTGGAGCCGGAGTAAGCAACGATACTGTGTTTTCAGCAGCAGCAGCAGACACGGGTCTTCACATCATTACATATATATATACAGATGGCAATGGTTGTGTAAACCGGGATTCTTCAGAGATACGAGTAAATCCTTTGCCGGTTGTCACGCAAGCATCTTTTCCTGCAGTGTGTGCAAATACCGGTCCTGTTAGCCTCACCGGGGGGAATCCTGCCGGAGGAACATATAGCGGTCCTGCAGTCGGAGGCTCAACCTTCTTTACCGGAATTGCCGGGGCAGGTTCACACACAATTACCTATACTTATACAGACGTCAACACTTGTACAAATTCTGCCGCGTCTACCATTGTAGTCAATCCTGTTCCGCAACCGAATCTCGGAGCGGATACAACTGTTTGTGCGGAGACGAATGTTGTATTGACAGCAGGAACCGGTTTTTCTACTTATACCTGGTCAACGGGCCAAAATACTGCTTCTGTCACTATTGATTCAACGGGACATGGACTCTCTTCGTTTCCTGTTATCCTCATTGTAACCAATTCATTTGCCTGTGCTAACAGGGACACGATCCGTGTTACATTTACACCTTGTGCAGGAATTGTCGAAGATCAATCCGTTTTAAATGAAATTATTGTTTTTCCAAATCCATCGGCATCTGGTTTCGTGTTGGAATCATTGCAGCCGTTTGAGATTGATGTTTTGGATTTGAATGGGCGATTGATTGAGAATCACCAGGTACCGGAAAACAGGATTTCATTCGGCCACACCTACCCTCCCGGAATATATCTGGCCAGACTTAAATCAGGTGGCAGGGAACGAATTATAAAAATTGTGAAAGAGTAAACGAATTCCGGGCTGTGTTAATGTTTAAATTGACGGGTTCAATTTGAACTTTTTAAGGAGAATGATTAAAGTCATGACTCATTCGATATGCAGGGGTTTAATTTGAACTAAATTTTCTCAATAAAAACTCTGTTTTTCAACGGATCTGATACTTCTGCCATTGTAGAAAAAGCAGTTGTCTCTGTACGTTGGATTCAGATCATCTGTATTCTGAAGGGATACGAGTGCAAAGGAGAAACCTGAAGCCCATGATCAATTGCCAGACCTGCCCGAATCAAAAATGTTATGTTTTTCATGATTGCAGTCCTGAGTGGATCCGGATTATTGACAGTACAAAGGAGCAAACCATTTTTAAAAAGGGGCAGCAGATCATCCGTGAGGGGGATAAAGTAACGGGTCTCTATTTTATACAGGAGGGAAAAGTAAAAATCATTTCCAATGGCATTAACGGGAAAGAGCAAATTGTACGGCTTGCAGCGGACGGGTATGTGATCGGGCATTGTGCTTTTAGCGGGGAAACGTATCCGGTAGGAGCCATTGCCCTTGACGACACACGCGCCTGTTTCGTTTCGAATGAAATTTTAAAACAGGCGTATTTGGATAATCCTCCGTTTGTGCTTTCATTCATGAAATATTATTCTGCCGAACTCCGGAAAATGGAGATGCGATTGAAATATTTGGCGCAGATGAGTATACGGGAAAAGGTTGCCGAGGCGATAACCTACCTATTTGATACTTTCGGCATTAATCCCGCAACACAGGTTTTGAATGTTCATCTTAGCCGGCAGGAGCTTGCTGATCTGATTGGTACGAATGCTGAACAGGTAACCCGGCAATTGACCATTTTTGAAGAGGAGAAAATTCTGGTCAGGGAAGGAAAGGAGCTGAAGTTGCTGGATCTGGAATTGCTGAAGAAAATAATAATAAAGTACAACTGATTATTACCAAAGCCGGGTATTCCTTATTGATGATCGAGCATTTGACGGGAGTAAAATGTTAAATCACAGGTCTGTTTTTCAAAACAACCGATACCGGAGTTCATCGAAATAATCAATTTCAACCTGCCTTTTTTGAAAAAAAAACAATATTTTGGATGTTTTGTTGAAAAGCGCTGCTAAATTGCAGAAAGCTGACTGATAATCAGCATGAACAGGACTGACACCTATCATGTCGGCATCTTCTTATTTGCAGGACATTTATTTCCGGTTTTAAAATTATTACATTAGTACGTTTACGATGTCAGCGAAATTGAAAATCTCAAATCCTACACACCTATCAAAATCAAACATATGAAATCAATCCGTTATCTAATCCTCATTTCTTTTTTCGCTGTGCTCATTGCCTGTGAAAAGGATAATTATTTTGTTCCTGCAGATGTAGTGATTAACCCCAATGTACCGGTAAGTTTATCGTCGGACATTCAACCAATTTTCGATGCGAGTTGTGCAACATCCGGATGTCATGACGGTCAAAATGACGATCCGAATCTCACTCCCGGAAACGCATGGCAAGGCCTTTTTGATACCGGTGACATTGATACCCTGAATGCCGAGAACAGCAAATTGTACAAACGTATTGCAGGTATCAGTGGAAATCTCATGCCCCCTGCATCTTCAGGCGGAGCACTACCTGCCGGTCAGGTTGCGTTGATTTTAAATTGGATCAAACAAGGAGCTAAAAACAATTAAAACAAAATCTGTATGAAATCATATTCCAGCATATTCAAAAACATAATTCTGTGCCTTTTATTCATGTCACCTTTTGGACTCTTTGCGCAGGAGACCACATCAGAAACGGCAAAAGCAACAGCACAACCGGTGAAGTCGACGTTTGAAAACGGGGTCCTGATCAATAATCAGACAGTGGAAGGAACGTCGAAGAAATCTTTGGACTTTATGATCCAGCACAGGTTTGGGCTGATCAAAGATGAAAAAGACATTTATGGACTTTTTGCCCCTGCAAACATCCGCTTGGGACTGACGTATGGTATTACAAAAAAGTTGTCGGTCGGGATTGGCGCAACAAAATTGAAAAGGTATTATGACTTGCAATGGAAATACATCATTCTTCAGCAAACAAATCCAGGGGGAATGCCGGTAACGGTAACCTATTACGGAGATCTTGCCCGCAGCGCGAATGATAAATCAAAATTTCTGAACCAAGACAGTACCTACAAAGGAAGTAACCGCATCAACTATTTTCATGAACTGATGGTCGCCCGGAAATTTAACAGCCATTTGTCTCTGCAACTTGCCGCAACATATTCTCACTACAATATTGTAGAAGCAGTATCAGTTGCAGGTGTTGAACAAAAGGCAGAGAATGATCAACTGGGATTCACTTTTCTTGGGAGGTATAAATTCAGCCCTCAATCTTCTATCCTTGTTGATTTCGATTACTCTCTCACGAAACAGGATGTGATTGACAACAAGCCAAATCTTGGAATTGGATTTGAGGTGAGCACAGGAAGCCACCAGTTTCAGGTATTTGTTTGCAGCTCCGATGCAATCCTGAGCCAGGAAATCCGTATGTACAATCAAAACGAATTTCCGAAGGATATATTGATCGGGTTCAACATTACCCGTCAGTGGGGATTTTAATTTTGTTTCTAATCAGGAAAAGCCTGTGTAAAGGATCAGTTGGCTTTAAATACCAGGAATATGAAAAACGAAAATGAAGATAACAACCGGAGAAAATTTCTGAAGTTCGGATTACTTGCCGGAGGAGCAACAATTGCCGGACTCGCGCTTCAGCAAAAAATATTGGGTGACTCACCGGCGGACACCGGAAAGAAAGTAAAGGTACTTACTGCTGAAGGGAAACTGGTTGAAGTGGATAGTTCGCATGTCACGCATCATGTAAATGAAATCGATCTTACCGAGTCACAGATTCGGGAAGGAATTGAGGGAAGAAAATTTGTGATGGTAATCGACCTTGCCCGTTGTGCCAATGAGAGGAAATGTGTTGAAGGTTGCCAGAAAATGCACAACACACTTCCCCCGATCGAATACCTTAAAGTAAAACGGATGCAGGATGCAGAACTTACTGCCCCATACTGGTTTCCGCAGATGTGTTATCATTGCGACAATCCGCCGTGTACAAAAGTATGCCCGGTCGACGCCACCTTTAAAAGGTCCGACGGTATCGTTGCAGTTGACAGCGACAGGTGTATCGGTTGTAAATTTTGTATGGCGGCATGCCCTTATTCGGCACGCTCGTTCAATTTCGGCCGACCGGAACAAGTAGAGTTCAACGAAAAACACCCCTGCAAGGAGGACGAAAGTTGTTGTTCAACAAAATCGTCTACTGTAGGTACGGTTTCGAAATGTGATTTTTGTCCAAGTCATGCTGAAAAAGGAGAATTACCGAGTTGTGTCACGGAATGTCCGAACGGCACAATATTTTTCGGGGATGAGAACGAAGACACTGTCTCTAACGGAGAAGAAACATTTCGTCTCAAAGAGTTACTCAAAAGCAGAGCGGGTTATCGCCAGTTTGAAGAGTTGGGTACGAAGCCCAGAGTATATTATTTACCACCTGTGAAAAGGCAATTCCCGTTTGAAGAAGCCACAGAGGTACACAACAAAGAAGAATAATCCATTAATCAGAAATCATTATGAGCGGGAATAACATTACTGCCGAAAAAACAACGTACGAAACCTTCACCCAGGAAGAATACATGGTAATGAAGGACGAACTCTTACGGCCTGTTCAACGCATTGGAACCTGGGGGAAAGTCTGGATCGCATTCCTGGTAACATTGTGTTTGTTGGGCTTGTACGCTTATTATATTCAGGAAACACGGAGTAAATATGTTACCGTATCCTTACGGGATTATACGATGTGGGGCGTTTACATTTCCAACTTTGTGTTTTTTGTCGCCTTGAGTTTGATAGGAGTATTGATGTCTGCCGTACTTAAGCTGACGAATTTTGAATGGTACAGGCCTCTGTCAAGAATTGCAGAAGTGATTGCAGTAGCAGCCATCATGCTTGCGGGAGTAAGTATAGTCGCTGCGATGGGGCGGCCCGACCGCTTGCATTTCCTTTTTATTCACGGACGCATTCAATCGCCAATCGTGTGGGACATTATTGTCATCATCACGTACATCGCAACGAGCATGGTTCTTTTATTCATTCCTCTTATTCCATCTCTTTCAACGTGTAAGAATCACCTGCACAACAAACCCAAATGGCAAATGAAGATGTATGAACTTCTGTCCTTTGGCTGGGAGGGAACAGCGGAACAATGGAAAATTCTGAAGAAGAGTATCCGTATCTTGACCATCATGGTTATCCCTCTGGGTGTATCCATTCATACGGTCACAGCCTGGCTCTTTGCGACTACCTTGCGGGCAGAGTGGGACAGTACAAATTTTGGAGCCTATTTTGTTTCCGGAGCATTTTTATTGGGTGTTGCAGGGATGATTGTTGCTGTATTTGCAATACGCAAAGCCTATAAACTTGAGAATTACCTCACGCCTATGCATTTTGACAAACTCGGACAAGCACTTGTGCTGATGTCGTTCATTTATATTTACTTTAATATTAATGAATACCTGGTTCCAGCTTACAAGATGTCTGGTTTACATGCAAATCACCTTCTGGATTTGTTTGTCGGCGAAGATGCGAAGATGTATTGGACGGTTGTAATCTGTGGAATGCTGGTTCCTGCGATACTTCCATTGTTCAAAAGTATGCGCAAGCCATTGCCTTTGACAATAATTGCAGTAGTGGTTGTCATCGCTGCCTGGTTCAAGCGTTACCTGATTGTAATACCGGGCCTTGCCCATCCGTATCTTCCTATTCAGGATGTTCCGGATTCCTGGAGGCATTACAGTCCGAGTCTGGTTGAGATGACCATTGTGGTGGCAACGTTTGCGGCAATGATGTTAATTGTCACGCTCTTCTCAAGGTTTTTCCCGATAATTTCTGTCTGGGAAGTGGCTGAGGGGAAACTTGAAGGAAAAGACGAAATCATTAATTATAAATAACACCGGTTATGAGAAAGTATAAATTGTTCAGGTACTTCATTGTCGCTTTGTTGTGGTTCCCCGGCCAGGTATTTGCACAGGATCAGGAAGCAAGGATTTCGCTGAGATTTGAGAAAGGGGACTCTATAAACATCTGTAAAGCGCTCGTTACTGCGAATGACACTCCTGTTAAGGACGTCGAAGTAAAACTATATGTGAAACGATTATTCAGTTTATTGCCGGTTGGAGACGCTACAGCAACGGATGAGGAGGGTGTAGCCTCGTTTGAATTTCCCGGAGATATCCCGGCTGATCTGGATGGAAAACTGACAATTTTCGCTAAAATTGAGGATGACGAAAATTTTGGTAATGTAGAAGCCAGCGGAAAAGCAGATTGGGGTGTACCCAGGACGGATTCACAGAAAATGGAACGATCTTTGTCAGGATCAAGGTCAAATGCGCCTTGGGTATTTATCATCGTATCAAATATCATCATCATCGGAATCTGGGGAACATTGATTTATGTAATCATGCAGTTATTTAAAATAAGAAAATTAAGCAGGCACTTAGCCAAAAAGTAAAATCACTCACACTAAAAACAACAGATTATGAATTCTATCACAAAAAATTTCAAAGGTATTATGGGTTTATTTGCTCTTGTTGCTTTCCTGTTTTCTGTTTCCATGCAGTCGATGGCTCAGGATAAACCCAAAGGTAAACCCTGGCCTGCACCCGAAAGTGCAGTCAAAATGAAAAATCCGGTAAAAGCGGATGATGCATCGATCAAAGAAGGAAAAGATCTTTATGCACAGCATTGTAAATCCTGTCATGGAGCAAAAGGTCTTGGCGATGGAACAAAAGCAGAGAAAATTGACATTTCCTGTGGCGATTTTTCCAGTGCTGACATGGCAAAGGTTACCGATGGAGAAATGTATTGGAAAACTACTGAAGGCCGTAAGCCAATGCCTTCTTATAAAGAAAAACTGAGTGATAACGAACGATGGGCTGTAGTGAATTACATCCGCACTCTTGGTAAGAAATAATAACCGATAGGGGAATACAACATCCCCGGTATAAATGTTTTTGCCCGGAACATCCATTAATGGTAAGTTCCGGGCATTTACTTTATTGCCGTAGTTGTGAAGGTTTTGGCATTTGTACTACTTTTGACTTTCCGGAAACCTGCATCCGGGGACTACTAAAAATGAATTTTTTCAGCGCTATTCTTTATTATCTGGTTATTATTCCGGTTTCGTTTTTACCATTCCGATTGATGTATGGATTATCGGATATTGTATTTGTGCTTTTGTTTCATGTTTTTCCTTACCGCAAAAAAATCGTTATGCAAAATCTGCAGATGGCCTTTCCTGAAAAGTCCATAGCAGAATTGAAAAAGATAAGGAAAGAGTTTTACAGGCATTTCTGCGATCTAATTTTTGAAAGCCTGAAGACATTTACGGCAACACGAGAGAAGATTGAAAGCCGCATAGAACTAGTGAATGCCGGACTGTTGGAAAAGTATTTCAGGGAGAATAAAAGTCTCATTCTGGCAACAGGTCATTATGCAAACTGGGAATGGCCGGCACTTACTTTTTCTTCGCATAGCCGTCATACGGCAACGGGGATTTATAAGCAGCTGACGAATCCGTATTTTGATAAAAAGCTCATTCAGACCCGCGCCCGTTTTGGCACCAAACTGATGTCTACAAAGGAAGTTGCCAAATTTTTTGAGCAACACCAGGATGAATTGTGCACCTATGGATTTATCAATGATCAGAGCCCTTCCGATCCGAAGAAAGGATATTGGATGAAATTTCTGAATCAGGATACTTGTCACCTCACCGGCGTCGAGAAATATGCTGTCAAATACAATTACCCGGTTTTATACGGAATCATTACAAAAAAAGGACGTGGACGTTACCGGATGGAATACAAGGTGGTCAGCGACAATCCTTCTCTCACCAGACCAAATGAAATTACGGAAACCTGTGTGCGGATCAATGAAGAAATAATACGCAAACAACCGGAATACTGGTTGTGGACCCACCGCCGGTGGAAGCACAAACGGCCAGTTGATTGAAACGTTAAAAATTTTCTCCCGGCACGGGGATTGGTTTGTTGTCGCTTATTTTTGTCCGGCTTTTATTTTATAAATTTTTTCCTGTTCAATAAACGTATTTAATACCGGCAGCTGAGACGAAACAACTTTGTCAAGGACCTTTAACCAGGAGTCTATTTTTTCTGATAATTCATTGTAAACTGCAAAACAGGAAGAAGTAGGTGCTGCATCCGCTGCTCCGACAACATCGTGCAATCCAGCCAGTTTGTCATTGAGTTTGTTGGGGAAATTGAAGAGATCATAATTAGTGACGGCTTTGGGTTGTGTCAGTTCCTCTTCTATTTTTTTCAGTGAGTCGAGCAAAGGTTGCGCAAGCAATTTCAGTTTACCGGCAACTGCGGTGTCTTTTACGGATCCGGAAGTTTCGTTTATTTCTTTTGTAATATTCCGGATTGTATTGATGGCAGAATTTAATTCGGTTTGTTTGCCTGATATTTTTTTGAGTAAATCAAATTGACTTTGAAAATCTCCGTCGGTCGTTGTGATTCTTGGATCTTTCAGGATAGTAAAAGGGGCTGAGGCAAGGAGAGAATCCCGCAGGTAGAGACGTGCGGTATAATTTCCCGGAACTGCAACAGGTCCGGTAAGAGAACCGGATATCAATGCGTTATTGCCAGTTTCAATCGTTTTTGCATCCGGGTAACGCAAGTCCCATACGAAGGTATTCATGCCCCTGTTTGCCGGAAGTAATCCGGGTCTTTTTACAAGTGAATCCTGATAAAATTCTTTTTGAATTTTTAATGGGTCGCCTTTTTTATCTTTTACACTCGAGTATATAATAATTGTATCTCCTTTCGCGTCAAAGAAACGGATCACGATTTCGCTGTCTGGTTTTTGCTTGAAATAATATCTGAGCAGGAGTCCATTGGGAGCATTTTCTCCGGTCTGCATGGATGGCGAGAAGTAAGAGCCCCCTTGTTTTCTGTAAGCATGTCTCGGAGTAAACAGAAATGCGGATTTTTTTTGAGCATCTGCCATTTGATACAAGGGAGTAATATCATCCAGGATCCAGAAAGCTCTTCCATGAGTAGCGATGACGAGATCTTTTTCTCTTTTTTGAATACGAATATCGTGTACCGGAGTAACGGGGAGATTTAATTTCAACGATTGCCATTCGCTGCCTCCGTTGAAAGAAATGTAAACGCCACGCTCAGTCCCTGCATACAGGATTTCTTTTTTGTTCGGATCCTCCCGGATTACACGGCAATAGTCGCTTGCAGGAATTCCGGTAGTGATCAACGACCACGTATTGCCAAAGTCAGTAGTCTTAAGCAGATACGGTTTTGTATCATCCAGTTTATATTTATTCGCGGCAACATAACAGACGCTTTCATCAAATCCGGAAGGCTCGATGATGCTGATCAGGGCATAGTCGCCAAGTAATTTCGGCGTAACATCTTTCCATGTTTTGCCATCATCTTTTGATAAGTGAATCAAACCGTCGTCGCTGCCCGTCCAGAAAATGCCGCGTTTCAACGGTGATTCTGCGAATGCAAAAATGTTGGCATATGCTTCAGCTCCAGTATTGTCTTTCGTGATGGGTCCGCCGCTTGCATTCAATGTTTCCTGCTTGTGCCTTGTCAGATCCGGGCTGATTGTTTCCCAGTTGTTGCCACCGTCATGAGTGCGATGGACATATTGTGAAGTGACATATATGGTTTTGTTATCGTGTGGGGAAAAGCAAATTGGATAGGTCCAGTTGAAACGGTATTTTCTATCAGCCGATCCATGCCCGGGATTTTGTTCTGGCCATACAGAAATGAACCGGTACTGATTATTCTTTTTATTGTAGGTGCTGAAATAGCCGTCGTATTCACCTCCGTATGTGATTTCGGAATTTGAAGGATCCGGAACGATGTAGCCGGCTTCACCGCCGGCAACAGGGTACCAGTCGCCGGCGTCAATGGAGAAACCATCGGTGGCCGAAGCGATACGAACTGAACTATTGTCTTGCTGTGCTCCATAAACATTGTAAGGGAAATCATTGTCAAGAGTGACATGATAAAATTGAGCAGTAGGGAAATCGAGCTCCGTGTAGTTTCTCCCTCCATCCGTACTTACACAGGCGCCTCCGTCGTCGGCGATGATCATGTAATTCGGGTCAGAGGGATTGATCCATGCATCGTGAAAATCACCATGCATGCCAGGCATCCGGTTGAATTTCATACCACCGTCAGTACTTCTCCACAACTCAACGTTCATGCACCAGACAACATCGGCATTTTTCGGGTCAGCAGTGAGTGTACTGAAATACCACGGACGTTTGCGAAGATTTCTGTCGTCTGTCGTGCGTTGCCAGTGAATTCCTTTGTCATTGCTTCGAAAAATTCCACCGTTTTCATTTTCGATACTTGCATAGATACGATCGGGATTTGCAGGTGTTGTACACAGGGAAATTTTTCCCAACACTCCAACCGGCAAACCGGGCGACCGGCTGATGTCTTTCCAGGTATCCCCGCCGTCATCACTTTTGTAGATGCCGCTCCCGGCACCGCCACTGCTCAGTGACCATGGATTCCTGCATGCTTGCCAGAGGGAAGCGTAAAGGGTATTCGGATTAGAGGCGTCCGCGGCGATACTGACACAGCCGGTGCTGTCATTTTTATACAAAATTTTTTCCCATGATTTTCCACCGTCTTTTGTCCTGTAGACGCCGCGTTCGGCATTCCTTCCAAACACTCTTCCCATACAGGCTGCATAAACAATATCCGGATTTTGCGGATGAATCAAAATGGAAGCAATCGCATAGGAATTGGGTAGGCCGGTGTGTTTCCAGGAACGTCCGGCATCTGTACTTTTATAAATCCCATCTCCAAAACTGATGTTACCGCGCATTTCAGGTTCGCCCATACCCACATACAGAATGTTGGGATCTGAAGGAGCGACGGCAATTGAACCAACAGAAGAACTACGAAATGCAGAATCAGAAATACAATTCCAGCTTTTGCCGAAGTCGTCCGATTTCCAGACACCTCCGCCGACAGCACCGAAATAATATACGTTAAGATGATTTGCGACACCAGTTACGGCAAGGCTTCGGCCACCTCTCCAGGGCCCGATGTTTCGCCAGTGAAGCCCATTGTAAAGCGACGTATCTACATTCGTTCCGGTAACTTTTGAAGAACCGGATTGAGCAAAGGATGCACTTGAACGAATAAAGATGATGAGCAGGAGAAACAGGATCGATTTTTTCATGTGCCGGATGATTAAATTCAGGAATCAAATGAAAGAAATTTCTTTAGAAAAATTCAGTTGCCTTGAAGTTAAATTGAAAAATCCCCACCGGCGTTTACAGGAGGGGATTGTTTAACAGCAGAGATAAAAATGGAATCGCTTATTTCCGGCCCAGGTGTTTCATGAACCGGAAATGTGAATTGATTGCAGAGCCCATCGTTGGATAATCCACATGATTCAGGCCGTATTCGTCGCAAGCATTTTTCACAATCGTTCGGATGGCAGGGTAATGCACGTGGCTGACTTTTGGAAACAGATGATGTTCAATCTGAAAATTGAGTCCGCCAAGGAACCAGGAAATTAGTTTGTTGTTGGTTGCAAAATCAGCGGTGCTTCGCACCTGGTGAACAGCCCATTCATCTTCTATTTTCACAACAGGCGCATGTGCATCTACAAAGCTGACAGCCTCCACTACGTGCGCAAGTTGAAATACAATTGCCAATGCCAGTCCCATTGTACAGTGCATGACAAAGAATCCAATCAGCCAGGGCAAGAAGCCAACCATATAAATCGGGAGAACAGCATAGAATGCGATGTACAACACTTTGCTAATCCAGAAAATCA
>DAORHY010000035.1:0-17344 GCA_035438225.1 Bacteroidia bacterium | reverse complement strand
AAAACTTAACTCCCTTAAAATGACATTCCTCCATAGCCTCCTGGCTGACAGGAATGAATTTGCTTTTCCCGGCAGTGGTTCCGGAAGATTTTGCAAACCATTTGATATCTGTTGGCCACAAGATATTCTGTTCTCCTTTCATGAGTCTCTGAATGAAAGGGCTCAGTGATTCATAATTCTGTACAGGAACCCGGTTTTTAAAATCATCGACTGAACGAATAGATTTGTAATCAAAACTTTGTCCCCACTCGGTAGACCGTCCGGATTCAATAAGTTTGCTGAACCAATCCTGCTGTACCTCATGCGGATACTTGATGAACAACTCGATCTGATGGATCCGTTGCTTCATCAACCAGCTCAATATGGCATTCAGTATTGGCATGCAGGCATTTTAACAACTAAATATCATTGAAATTAATTCCTGCGGAATCTATCTATTCCGGCGAACAAGTAAAACTATCATGAAGCGGATACGGCTTCCATGTCCTTGTTAATTTTCTTTACAAGCCCTTGCAGGACTTTCCCCGGGCCGACTTCGACAAAATGACCCGCACCGTCAACAATCATATTCTGTATTGTTTGTGTCCAGCGCACAGGACCCGTCAGTTGTGCCACAAGATTGCTCCGTATTTCATCCGGGTTGGTGACGGGCATTGCATTCACATTCTGGTAAACCGGGCAAATCGGCTCAGAAAAATGTGTCGAACGAATGGCTTCTGCCAGTTCAGCCCTTGCGGGTTCCATCAGTGGTGAATGAAATGCTCCTCCAACCGGCAATACGAGCGCACGTTTTGCTCCGGCTGCCTTCATTTTTTCACATGCGATATTCACTCCTTCAACCGATCCGGAAATGACCAGTTGGCCGGGGCAGTTGTAATTGGCCGCAACCACAACATTTCCACCGGTAGAAATTTCGGCACAAATATCTTCCACAACTTTATCATCAAGATTCAGGATCGCTGCCATGGTTGATGCCTGAAGTTCACATGCTTTTTGCATTGCAAATGCCCTTGCTTTCACCAACCGGAGGCCATCTTCAAATGTCAGTGCCTGATTCGCAACCAGCGCCGAAAACTCTCCGAGCGAATGTCCTGCAACCATGTCCGGGGCGAATTCTTTTCCCATACTGAATGCAAGTACAACGGAGTGCAAAAAAATTGAAGGTTGGGTTACCCGGGTTTGCTTCAGGTCTTCATCTGTACCTGAAAACATGAGATCTGTAATCCTGAAACCAAGAATTTCATTGGCTCGTTCGAACATTTCCCGGGCTTCGCCACCGGATTCATACAGTTCTTTACCCATTCCCACAAATTGTGAGCCCTGGCCGGGAAAGAGATAAGCACGTTTCATTTGTCTGAATTTTGTCTTTAAAAATTACTGGCAAGTATAATTTACCGGTTTGTTTTGTTCTACAATATAAGTAAAAAGTTCCTTTTCAAAAATAGCGGTTTATGCCTCTACCGGATAAAAAAAAGCTCCGGAATAATCCGGAGCCTGATATCCAAAGAATTGGTTTATTAATTTCTGCGCCCGCCAAAGATTCTGAGAAGGGCAAGAAAGAGATTGATGAAATCAAGGTACAATGTGAGCGCACCCAGAATGCTCATCTTTGCTGCACCTTCAGTTCCGCCTTCAACATTTGCACCGATATTTTTTAATTTCTGAACATCATAAGCCGTAAGACCTGTAAAGACAATGACAGCGATGAAGCTGATAGCATAACCCAAACCGTCACTCTTCATGAACATATTAACCAGGCTTGCAATTACAATACCTATCAAAGCCATGATGAGAATATTTCCCATTTTCGTCAGGTCTGTTTTTGTGGTATATCCGAGTACTGCCATCGTACCGAACATTGCAGAACTGATGAGGAACACCTGAAAAATAAGTCCATGGGTATAGGCAAGAAAGATAAAGCTCAGACTGACTCCCATAATAACAGAATACATTAGAAAGATCCCTGTCAGCGCAGTGGACGATAACCTGTTGAATCCAAGACCCATCAGGAGAACAAATCCCAGAGGAGCGAACATTACGACATAGCCCAAAGTAGAAAGACCACCTTTTTCTGTATTTATCAGGTAACTCATATACCCTTCATTGGTGCCAAATACATAGGAAGTGATGGCAGAAATTGCGAGTGCGATACCCATCCAGGAAAAGACACTGGCCATAAAGGTTTTTGCGATCGGTTGCTGTCCAACCCTGGCTTGCTGCACTGTGTTGAAATTCCAATTGCTATTGTTGTTTTCCATATTTTAAATAAGATTTAGAGAATACAAAGATACGAATTTCGAACGGGATCAAACATAACCGTCCGATAACCTTATCCATCTATCATTTATGACATGTATTTGTCAAAAATCCTGCCTATCCGTTTTGTCATGAAAGATTGGCAGAAATCAGGCGGATAAATTCTGCCCGGGTTTTCTCATTCTCAAATTCACCGGTAAACGCTGAAGTGGTGGCAACAGAATTCTGCTTCTGAATTCCACGCATCAGCATGCACAGGTGCTTGGCTTCAATGACCACTGCTACTCCAAGTGGCTTGAGCGTTTCCTGGATACAATCCCTGATCTCAGTAGTCAGGCGCTCCTGTACCTGTAACCGCCTTGCAAAAGCATCCACAACGCGTGGAATTTTACTGAGTCCCACAATGCATCCGTCCGGGATATAGGCCACATGCGCTTTGCCAAAAAATGGCAACAGGTGATGCTCGCACATTGAATAGATTTCGATGTCCTTGACAATAACCATCTGCCTGTATTCGTCTGGAAACAATGCGGATTTCAGTATTCCTGCGGGATCAAGATCATAACCGTGAGTAAGGAACTGAATTGCTTTGGCCGCCCGTTCAGGGGTTTTCATCAATCCGTCACGCTCTTTGTTTTCCCCAATCAATTCAATTGTTGAAGCATAATTTTTAGCAATTTTTTCGATGAGTTGCGGATTGTACTGGTCAATCTTTGCATACCCGTCCATCTCATTTTCTTCCAGCATATTTTTATCTATTGCCATAGGTGAAACATGTTTTAGTTCCCGAAATATTCGACAAAGTTCTTATCCGTTTCCTGAATTTTAATGCAATGCAGACTGCATCCCAATGCACGGATATGTCCTTCAAGCTGTTTCCAGATTTCCACTGCAAGTGATTCCGTGGAACTGAGTTTTCCGATCATGAAGTCAACATCCAGATTCAGATTCTTATGATCAACCTTATCCAGGACATATTTCTTCAACAATACACTAATCTCGGAAAGGTTTGCGACAAACCCTGTTTCCGGATTGATCTCCCCTTTCACGGTAACCCACAGTTGATAATTGTGGCCATGCCAGTTTGGATTGGAACATTTTCCAAAAACTTCCCTGTTTTTTTCATCGCTCCATTCCTGGCGGGCAAGCTTGTGAGCTGCGCTAAACGATTCTTTACGTGTAATATAAACCATCGAATGTGTAAAATGTTTACAAAGATACAAGTTTCATAAGACCGGATTGTAAAAGGGAGAGCTATCTTTACTAAATGAAAATTCTGCTGGTTTCTGCGACTGACAATGAGTTGGGGCCATTTGAAACTACGTGGTTTCGAAAAAATCAGGTGGATCGGCTGGTCTCTGGTGTTGGGATGGTGGCGACAACACATTCCCTTACCAGGGAACTGCAATCCAACACCTATGATCTGGCAATCAACATTGGCCTCGCCGGTAGTTTTGACCGTACGATCCCGGTCGGAGAAGTCGTGCGGATTGTGGAAGATATATTTTCAGAGTTAGGAGCCGAAGACGGAGAAAATTTTCTTAGCCTGAAAGACATTGGCCTTCCGGGTACGGATATCCTGATCAATTTCGATGAGGAAAAGAATTCCCTATTGAACACCTTCAGAAAAGTAAGAGGAATAACAGTCAATACAGTCCACGGGGAGGAAAAATCAATAGAAAAAGTAATCAACCGTTATCATCCGCAGGTAGAAACAATGGAAGGTGCCGCGTTTTTTTATGTATGCGGAAAGGAAGGTATTCCTGCCATTCAATTAAAATCCATTTCAAATTATGTTGAAAGAAGGAATAAAGAAGCATGGAACATACCGCTTGCTCTTGACAATTTAAAATCTGCCGTTACCGAATTGCTGGATAAGTTATAAGCCCGAAAGAAAATTAACCGTGAATAAAAAGCAGCAAATCAGTCTCGGATTCTCCCCCTGTCCCAACGACACATTCATTTTTGATGCATTGGTACATGGAAAAATCGACACCATGGGACTAACATTTCTTCCAGTGCTGGAAGACGTGGAAAATCTGAATCAGAAAGCTTTCCGGAAAGAGCTCGATGTCACAAAACTCAGCTTCCATGCCTATGGGCAAGTGATAGAAGATTACCAACTACTCACATCCGGAAGCGCACTTGGGAAAGGTGTCGGTCCGCTCTTTGTCGCCAGAAAAAAAAGCGATGCTCCTGAATTTGATTTTCAAACTGTGGCCATCCCCGGAAAAAACACAACTGCCAATTTTCTCTTCAGTATATTTTATCCTAAAATCAGGGTCAAAAAAGAAATGATCTTTTCTTCCATTGAAGACGCCGTCTTGTCCGGAGAAACAGATGCAGGTGTGATCATCCACGAAAACAGGTTTACCTACGAAAAAAAAGGTCTGGTGAAAATAGCTGACCTCGGTGAACTCTGGGAAAAGGCGACTTCAGAGCCCATTCCATTGGGAGGAATAGCGGTCAGGAGAAATTTTCCCGGAGAATTAAAATTACTCATCAACAAGCTGGTCAGGAACAGCATTGAATACGCTTTCAAACACCCTGAAGAAAGTTCGGAGTATGTACGCATGCACGCACAGGAAATGGATCCTGAGGTCAGGCAAAAGCATATTGATCTGTATGTTAACAGATATTCCATTGATTTGGGTGAAAAAGGGAAAAATGCCGTGCGTACCCTGTTTAAAAAAGGACGTGAATCCGGTGTACTTTCTACCGGCGAAGCTGACCTTTTCGTTGAATAGAACCGAATTGGCTAAATTCAGCAATGTGCGTACATTGCCAACCCATTAATTGATTTCAATTATGATTGTCGTAACCGGCGCCGCTGGATTCATCGGAAGTTGTCTTTTAAGCCGTCTTCTCCAGGAAGGTTATCGTGACATCGTTGCTGTGGATGATTTCAGCAAGCATGAAAAAGACGCTAACCTGTCAGGAAAAAAAGTGACAGCATTCGTTGAACGGTCTGAGTTCATGTCCTGGCTGAACACTAATCACCGCTTTGTACAAATCATTTTTCACATCGGGGCCAGAACAGATACAACCGAATTCGATAAAGCAATCTTTGACAAACTGAACCTGAATTATTCCAAAGCAGTATGGAATGCGTGTGTAGAATTCGGCCTTCCCCTGGTCTATGCGTCATCCGCAGCAACATACGGAAGTGGCGAATTTGGCTACAAAGATGATCACGCACTCATCGAGAAACTCAAACCCCTGAATCCTTACGGCGATTCAAAAAATGAATTCGACAAATGGGCTCTTCACCAGGAGAGAAAACCATTTTTCTGGGCAGGGCTGAAGTTTTTCAATGTTTATGGCCCGAACGAATACCACAAAGGGCGAATGGCTTCGGTAATTTTTCATGCTTATCATCAGATAGAGAAAAACGGGAAAGTGAAACTCTTCCGCTCTCACCGTCCCGATTTTAAGGACGGCGAACAACTTCGGGATTTTATTTATGTGAAAGATGTCTGCAATGTGTGTCTGTTTTTACTCAACCACAGAAAAAATTCAGGAATTTATAACCTCGGATCAGGAAAGGCCAGAACTTTTCTGTCGCTGGTCAAAACTATCTTTGAATCCATGGGAAAAGCACCGGATGTGGAATTCATTGATACCCCTGTCGATATCCGTGACAAGTACCAATACTACACAGAGGCAGACATGAGCAAGCTGAAAAGTATTGGCTATGAAAAATCTTTCTTCACATTGGAGGAAGGAATTCAGGATTATGTAGCGAATTACCTGAAAGGACACACCTGTCTCTGACCCTCTTCACCTTCCAATATCAGGAAGTTCTCATTCACGGACAATTTTCATTTCGTTTAGCAACCACCCGGCACCACTGTATTTGTCAATTAGAAATAAAATGTACCGTGTGTCCACAGAAATATTCCTTCCCAGCTTTTCAACATACATCAAATCACTCATGACTCCTTCTGCTATCCGGTCAAAATTAATACCGATCAATTCACCCTTTGCGTTAAGCACCGGACTTCCGGAATTACCGTTCGTAGTATGATTGGACGCAAGGAAGTTGAGTGGCAGGATGCCGTTCTCACCGTACTCACCAAAGTTTCTGTCCGTGTTCATTTGCTTCAGGTCAGGCGGCACAATAAATTCAGTAGTATTCTGACCTTCCTTTTCCACAAGCCCGTCAAGCGTTGTAGAATAGGAATAGGAAACACCGTCACGTGGCTTCATTCCTTCCACTCTCCCATAGGAAACACGCAGTGTTGAATTCGCATCCGGATACAAGCGGGTGTTTTTTTTCATTTCTAGAATTCCCCGCATGTACCGGCGCTGCAACATAAAAATGTTTTCCATAAATTCAGTATTCCCCGGCTGTACACGTGTTTTGGAAAAGACCTCAATAGCTTTCGTAAGAATCCAGGCAGGATCTTTCTCCAGCTTTTTGCATTTGGATAAATTGAAACCGTTTAGCAATTCAGATAGCTTTTCCTGTTGAAGGAAAATTGTTTTCGAGAAGAGTTCCTGGGTGTACCTTCTAAAATCCAGGCGGTACTCATTCCGGATGTTTTGATAAATCTCCGGACGCATTGTGTCGGGCAAAGTCTCCCATGCCAGCTTCAGCATCGCAGCACAAACGGATTCATCAACAACCCTGGAATAATTTTTAAAAGAAGCGGCAATGCTGTTTTTCAGTTTCTCTGCCGAATCATGAATTGCTTTGAGATCCGGCTGTTCACGATGGCAGGATTCTATCAACGTCCGGAAGGTACCAACATAGTTCACCAATTCTATACTCAATAGCGTTTCAGATACTACATCATTCACAGAACTGAATAATTTCCCTTTACCATACACCCAGGCAAACTCATCCAGAAGGGAACCATACTTTTCTTTTCGTAACGAATCCGACTTTGCCCAGTCAAGAAATTGCCTGTCAAAATTGCGGCGTTCACCGATTGCATTTTGTTTTTGCAACCCTGAATTTTCACCCTTCCACTTTTTATAATAATTCGCCAGCGTTTTGTATTTGCTGGAATACTGAAGAAAAATGGTGTCATTGCCAAGCATGGCATCATTCCAGATCCTCAACCGTTCTTCCCTGATTTTTATTTTGATGGGATTGGTTTGAGAATAAATCATTTCCAGCCCGTCTGCCGGAAGGTATGCATTTGTTCTCCCCGGAAACCCAAGGACCATGGTAAAATCTCCTTCTTGAACTCCTCCAATATTTACAGGAAAAAAATAACGCGGCTGAAAGGGCCGATTATCCTTTGAGTAGTCGGCGGGCTTGTTGTCTGGTCCCGCATAGATCCTGAATAATGAAATGTCTGCCTGATGCCTTGGCCACATCCAGTTATCCGTTTCTCCCCCGAATTTTCCAATTGCAAATGGCGGCGCCCCTACAAACCGGATGTCCCTGAATACTTCTGAAATAAATAAATAGTATTCATTTCCCTGATAAAATGATTTGGTAAAAGCCTTGTAATGTGTTCCTGCAGTCGCCGACTGTTCAAGGCTGTCTGTAATTCCTTTCACAATCGTCTGTCGTTTTTTCTCGGACATTGTATCCGTGAGGAAAGGAAGAATGTTTTCCGACACATTTCTGATTTCAATAATAAAGGTTGCCGTCAAACCCGGACAGGGCATTTCATCCGCTAAGGAATTTGCCCAGAATCCGTTTTTCAGATAGTTATTATCAAGGGAGCTCAGTGATTGAATCTGACTGAATCCGCAATGATGATTCGTCAATAACAATCCCCGGCCGGAAATGACTTCACCGGTGCAACCACTGCCGAACTGAACAACTGCGTCTTTCAGGCTTGCATGATTGATGCTGTAAATATCATCCGCGGAAATTTTCATCCCCAGGGATTTCATTTCCGCTTCATTTAATTGTCCCAGCAGGTTGGGTAGCCACAGGCCTTCCTTGCCAAACACGGAGACAGATAAAAACAACAGAATGAAGCAACAGGTTTTAGTCAGGTTGTGCATTGTACTTTTCTTTTTTCCAGTACGAAAGTCCGAACAAAAAATCGATGCATCAGGGTAAAAAAAAAGCCCGCCATCCGGCAGGCTCTGATGATTATACTACAATTATTTTTCTTCGAGTACAGCTAATTCCTTCTGAATATCCTGTAATGTAGATTTGATACGCTCCAGGGAACTCTTCATGGCCATCTTGTCAACATAATCATCTGCAAACGGAATTTCCGGAACAGAAAACGGAACATGTACAGGGTTATCACTCAACTGATCAGTTACGATTTCGCTCACAAGAACTGCTTCCTCTTCTTTCGGACGGCCTTTCATTTCCTTCAATTCCGTCTTGGCCCCTTTCAGCGTGAATCCTTTTTCTTTCACCAGGTGATAGATCTTCTTGAAATTTTCAATGTCACTGTGAGTATAAAGACGATTGCCTTTTTTATTGGTCGCAGGTTTAATGATGTCAAATTCCTTGGACCAAAAACGAATGTGCGAGGTATTTACATCAAACATAGAAGCAACTTCTCCGATGGTGTAATATAATTTTTCAATTTCTTTTTCTTTGTACGGCATATCAGAATGAATATAGACTTGTGTACGAATATAGCAATTTATTCAAACATGCGAAAACACCGGACCTCCGGTTATAAACAGTCCGGAGTGAGTATCCGTGGATTGAAACGAATGCTGAAGTTTTGACCTGATTTTCACGGTAATCCGGAACACAGCAGGGTTCCGGTTCAGTCAAAGGATTGTCCGGCACGGGCAGAGATTTCAAGCATCTTTTCGTATTCTTCCGGAGTGAGATCGCTATAATAGAAATTCACCGGGTTCACAGGATTGTTGCTCTTCCGGACTTCATAATGCAGATGCGGACCGGTAGAGGTTCCTGAATTCCCTACATATCCAATCAGGTCACCACGACTGACCTTTTGTCCGGGACGAACCACGATACGGCTCATGTGCCCATACAGGGTTTCGTAACCATAACCGTGATTGATAATTACATTGTTTCCGTATCCTCTTCCGTCGTATTCAAGTTTGGTGACAGTCCCATTGCCCGTAGAGTGAATTTCTGTTCCGACAGGAGCCGTGAAATCCATGCCGGTGTGCATCTTTACCGTCTTGTAAATCGGATGAACACGCATACCGTAACCGGAAGCGACCCGGGTTAAATCCTTGTTTGCGACAGGCTGAATGGCAGGAATGGAAGCCAGCATGGTTGCTTTATTTTTGACAAGCTCCCATACTTCATCATAGGATTTGGATTGCACATACAACTGTTTCGAAAGTTTGTCAATTTTCTTAGTAACATCCACAATCAGATCCGAATTGTAATTGTCACGCAGTGCTTTGTACCTGTCAATACCTCCATAACCCGCTTCCCGGATAGAAGAGGGAATTGGCTCCGCTTCAAAGATGACCCTGTAAATAGTATTGTCGCGCTCCTGGATGTCATTCAAAACAGCATCGATCTGCTCAGAACGCTGTTTCAGCAGCTCGAGCTGATAGGTGGTTTCATCCAATTGGCGGCGCAGTCGCATTTCCTTGGGAGAATCAAAAAAGTTGTAGGCGAAAAGCATAATCAACGCACCGAACACAACTGCAGTAGCCAGCCATCCCAGTACGCGCAGCAGGCGCTTCCTCCAGGTGACGACAACACGCTCGTACTTGAGGCTGTGGGTGTTGAAATGGTATTTTACATTCGCCATTTTTTCGCAGGTACAGGTTTCCTGATTATCTTCGCAGGATTCTAAAATTCATGCAAAGATAAACCCTTAAGGCATTTATCACAACATATCCCAATATGACTTCCGCTGAGATCAGAACCGCTTTTCTGGAATTTTTCCGCAGCAAAGGACACCAGATCGTCCCTTCCGCACCGATGGTCGTAAAAAATGACCCAACCCTGATGTTCACCAATGCCGGTATGAACCAGTTTAAGGATATTTTTCTCGGCAACAGTCCTGTAAAATACAAACGAATTGCCAATACTCAAAAATGCCTCCGCGTTTCAGGGAAACACAATGATCTCGAAGAAGTTGGAATTGACACCTACCATCATACTATGTTCGAGATGCTGGGCAACTGGTCATTCGGGGATTATTTCAAAAAAGAAGCGATCGCCTGGAGTTGGGAACTGCTGACAGAAATTTACAAGCTCCCCAAAGACCGTTTGTACGTGACCGTCTTCGAAGGCGATGAAAAAGAAAAACTCGCCTTTGACCAGGAGAGTTACGATTGCTGGAAACAATTGATTGCCGAGGACCGCATTCTCCGTGGAAATAAAAAAGACAACTTCTGGGAAATGGGTGACCAGGGACCCTGCGGGCCTTGTACAGAAATCCATGTGGACCTACGTTCTGAAGAAAATAGAAAAACCATCGACGGCAAATCACTGGTGAATGCTAGTCATCCCCAGGTCATCGAAATCTGGAACAATGTATTCATGGAATTCAACCGGAAGGCAGACAGCAGTCTCGAAGTATTGCCTGCACAGCATGTTGACACCGGAATGGGATTTGAACGGTTGTGTATGGCGCTGCAAGGCAAAACATCCAATTATGATACAGATATTTTCCAGCCCTTGATCCAGTTCATTGCTGCACGTGCAGGAGTCAAATACGGTGCAGACGAAAAGACGGATATCGCAATGCGGGTGATGGTTGATCACATCCGTGCAATTACTTTCGCTATCGGAGACGGACAATTACCCGGCAACAACAAAGCTGGATATGTTATCCGCAGGATCTTACGCCGTGCTGTCAGGTATGCTTTCACTTTCCTCAACCTGAAGGAACCCTTTCTCAACAAACTCGTTCCACTCCTTGCCGAACAGTTTAAGGATGTGTTTCCTGAAGTGCAATCACAGAAGGATTTTATTCAGCGTGTGATCCACGAAGAAGAACAGGGATTCCTTCGTACGCTGGATACCGGTATCCGTAAGTTTGAAGAAAACAAAAGCAAAAGCATTTCCGGCGATTTCGCCTTTGAATTATACGACACGTTCGGTTTCCCGATTGACCTCACTCAGTTAATGGCCAGGGAAAAAGGAGTCGGTGTAGACATGGACGGTTTTCACGATTGCCTTGAAAAACAAAAGGAAAGATCCAGAGCTGCTGCAAGTATGGATACAGATGACTGGGTTGTACTGCGGGAAGAAAGCGATGTGGAGTTTGTAGGTTACAATGAATCCGAATGCGATTGCATGATTCTCCGGTACCGCAAAGTAAAAACGAAAACAAAGGAGCAATTCCAACTGGTACTGAATAAAACTCCGTTTTATGCAGAGAGTGGCGGGCAGGTTGGTGACACCGGAACACTGGTATCTGCAAATGAACGCGTTTTGATCTCGGATACTCAAAAAGAAAATAACCTGATCATTCATTTTTGCGACCGCCTGCCCGAAGATCTGCTTGCGAAATTTCATGCAACCATCAATCGTGAAAACAGAAGGATGATCACCAGCAACCATTCTGCGACACACCTGATGCACGCTGCATTAAAAAAAGTTTTGGGTGATCATGTAAATCAAAAAGGATCCCTGGTGAACACGGAACATACGCGGTTCGACTTTTCCCATTTCTCGAAAGTAACGGATGAAGAAATCGCGAAGATCGAACAAATGGTGAACGAAAAGATTCGCGAGAATATCAAACTCGATGAACAAAGAAATGTTCCTGTGCAAAAAGCAATGGAAATGGGTGCCACTGCTTTGTTCGGAGAAAAATACGGTGAATATGTACGGGTGATCACCTTTGACCCCGGCTACTCCCGTGAACTATGCGGCGGTACTCATGTTGCATCCACCGGTCAAATCGGATTGTTCAAGATCGTTTCCGAAAGTGCAGTGGCTGCCGGCGTAAGACGTATTGAAGCCATCACTGCCGACAAGGCCGATGCGTATTACAAACATCAGGAAGAAAAACTTAAGTTGCTGAATGAACTTCTTAAAAACCCCAAAGACCTTGCGGAACGCGTCAAACAACTACTTGAAGAAAATACATCCTTACAGGACAAACTGAACCTATTCATTTCAGCTAAAGCCCAGGGAGTAAAAAATGAGTTGATTGCACGTGCAAAAGAAGTGAATGGCATCACCATGATAGTGGACAAACTGGACCTGCCGACAGCCGATGCCATCAAGAATATTTCTTTCGAATTGAAAAACCAGGTTGACAACCTGTTCTTCCTCGCCGGTGCCGAAATCGACGGTAAAGCACATTTGTCACTGATTATTTCCGAAGGATTGATCAGGGAAAAGAATCTCAATGCAATGAACATCATCCGTGAACTCAGCAAGGAAATCCAGGGAGGAGGAGGCGGACAGGCCTTTTACGCCACCGCTGGCGGAAAAAACCCGGATGGAATTGAAAAGGCCCTGGAAAAAGGAAGAGGGTTAATCCTGGGGATGGCTTGAGTTTGACGTTCGATAAAGTTTTCTGAGTTCAAAATAGTCATTCGAAAAATGCGGAGTCAGACTCCGCATTTTTTATTGGTAAAAATCGTACTCGTACCGTGTTCCGAAATGTTTGTCGCGACCGCCGCGTGATGTGTCGATTTCGAACGTTTGTTCCGCGGTAATATTTCCTGCTTCATCGTACTCGTACATGTTTTTTTTCAGCAACAAACCACTTCCATCATACAATTCCTGCGTGACCATCCGGTCCTGTTCATCATACGCATAGTGAATGGATTTTGAATAAAAATCCTTGTACTGACGTTCTGTAACATTCCCACGATCATCGTAACTGGTTTTCACACCGGATATCAGTTTCCCCTCTGGAGAAGTCTGAACAGATGAAATTTCTTTGCCTTTTTCATTCAGGCGGACAAGCGTTTTGGTTTTCAGCTTGCCATCCGGATGATATTCCACTTCTTCAATTTCATTGGCAGTAGGATTTTGCAAAAAAGTCAGCTTCTCTACGATGTATCCGTTCCTGTCATAACGAACCCGCTCCGTTAGACTGCCTTCATTGTCATATTTCATTTCTTCACGAGCATCAAAATCTCCTTCTTCATCATACCGTTTGATTTCAATAATATTGTCCTTAGCATCATAGGCATATTCGGTGCGCTCTCCTGCATCATCACCATAATACTTAACTTCATCCAACAACCGCCCCTTTTCGTCACGCTTAAAAACCCGTCGCTCGGTAACATCGTCAATGGCATAGAGCAAAATATGTTCTTCCAGTTTGCCAACGGGTGAATAACGATAACTGTTTTTCTCTTCAAGTTCTCCTTCCTTGTCGAATTTCGATTCGGACAGAATATTCCCCTGATGATCCATTTCGACAACCAGTTCCAGATATTCTTCATCCGCCTTGTTCATCAATTCCGAAAAACTGTAATTTTTATAACGCTGGGTGAATTTCCGTACCGTTTTTATTTTCGCCGACATAATTTTAATATTTATTTCTTATGCAAATGTATTCACTTCTTTTTCCGAAATTTTCTTGTCTGATAAAATCACGAGACGTTCTACAACATTTCTCAGTTCACGGATATTCCCTGTCCATGATTTTGATTGTAATGCCTGCAATGCTTCAGTGGTAAAAGTCTTGAGTGGCATGCCGTAATCCTCACAAATCTCCTTCACAAAATGCTCGGCAAGGAGAGGAATATCGTCCCTTCTTTCACTCAATGAAGGCACATGCATCACAATGACACTCAGCCGGTGATACAAATCTTCCCTGAAATTTCCTTTTTCTATTTCCGCCTTGATGTCCTTGTTAGTAGCTGCAACAACGCGGGGATTTACTGCTATTTCCTTCTCCCCGCCCACCCTGGTAATCTTATTTTCCTGCAACGCCCTGAGCACCTTAGCCTGCGCTGACAAACTCATGTCTCCGATTTCATCAAGGAACAAGGTCCCATTATTGGCTTGCTCAAATTTTCCAATTCTTTGTTTTATTGCGGATGTAAAAGCGCCCTTCTCATGGCCGAACAATTCACTCTCGATGAGCTCCACAGGAATCGCCGCGCAATTCACCTCCACCAGAGGACCGGCATTGCGTTGGCTTTTCTCATGAATCCATCGTGCAACGAGTTCCTTGCCCGATCCGTTGCCCCCGGTAATCAGCACCCTGGCTTCGGTTGGGGCAACCCTGTCTATCATTGTCCGGATCTGTTCAATCAAGGGTGACTTTCCGATCATCTCCCGGGTCTTGAATACCTTCCTCTTTAATGTTTTTGTTTCAACAATCAGAGAAGAACGGTCCATGGCATTTCGGATGGTAACGAGAAGGCGATTCAGATCCGGCGGTTTTGCGATGTAATCGTATGCACCTTTCTTGATTGCTTCAACTGCTGTCTCAATTGTTCCATGACCGGAAATCATCACAACCGGCAGATCCGGGTTGATCGCGTGCAATTTGGAGAGCACTTCTATCCCATCCATTTTGGGCATTTTGATATCGCAGAGAACGAGATCGAAATTTCCTGCTTCGGCTTTTTTTAATCCCTCTGCCCCGTCAGCGGCTTCCTCTACTTCAATTTTTTCATACACCAGGATATCCCGCAGTGTGTTCCGGATTGATTTTTCATCATCAATTATGAGAATTCGGGCCATAGAGGAATACTGTGTTTATTTAATTGGTGAACGAAAATACAAAATCAGCAGGACTCCGGTACACTGCCGCAGGAATTCAGGAATGGACGGAAGGATTCAATTCCGGTAATCAAAATTTCCTGTAAAGACTGGTAATGAGAATCAGTAAAATCAGGACCTGAGGCTTTTCCACAATGCACCTTCTTTCAATGCATACCCGGATAATTTCATGCTTGAGAAGGGGTGTATCCGCAGCACGTAGTGCGTCACGATGCTCGCCAGAACAATCATGTCAACTCTCATTTTCAGTAATCCTTTCATCTTCTTTCGTTCCTCCCTGGTGGACCGTAACAGGTGATGATGAAGTTGATAATATTCCTCCAAATCAAACTCAAAACTGCAGGATTTTCGCTTGCCGGGTTTTAGACCCTGCATTTGGCGAATAATTTCTGCATACGATTCAAAGGATCCCGAAGAACCAATAATGGATTCTACAGGATGTGTATTCAATCGGTCTGGCAACCCATCCAGTTGCTCCTGGAGATAATTCTCAATATTTCTAACCTGTCTTTCAGAAATGGGGTCGGAAGGCGAAAACTTTTCAAGCAATCGAGCCACGCCCACAGGGTAACTTTTCTTCCAGTATATTTCATGCCCGGACCCGAGAATGAACTCAACACTGCCACCGCCAATATCCATCATCAGGACAGGCCGTTCATCCAACTGAACGCATTGCCGGATGCCGTAATAGATCAACTCTGCCTCCTGTTCGCCGTCAATCACATCGATTGGAATACCCGTTTTATCGTGCACCATTTCTACAAAATCCCGGCCGTTCACGGCACTGCGGACAGCAGACGTAGCATACGCATGGATTCGTTCCGCTCCGTGTTCGCGGATAATCCCGCAAAAGGATACGATTGCTCCCAGTCCCCTCTGAAATGGAATTGTGTCAATTAAATTCTGTTCAATCGTTCCTTCGCCGAGCTTCACAACGCGCCGTGATTGATGGAGTATCCGGTAGGAAAAATCCTTTTCTGCCTCCACAATTAAGAGATGAAAAGTATTTGTACCCAGATCGAGAATGGCGTGTTTCATCGTCTTACAATGCAGTTAAAATAATTGTCCGCGATTACAACCGGAATATTATTTTCTGAAATCCTGTCCGTCGTTCACTCTGAACAACCGGGCTGAATGTGGAACAGATTAATTATGATACCGCAACCACTTCCACATTTCCCTGTAGGATACTTTCTTTCCGTACATCAAAATGCCTGTCCGGTAAATTTTCCCGGCAAGCCAGGTAGTGAAAACAAATCCCATCACAAGCAAGACCATGGAAAGGAGGATCTGGTAGGCTGGTACCCCAAATGGAATTCTCACCATCATCACTATGGGTGAAGTGAAAGGAATTATGGAAAACCAGAATGCTACATTTCCCTGCGGATTATTGATGACATTGATGGCAGCCACATAGGCAATGATCAGCGGAATCGTCACCGGTAACATAAACTGCTGTGTATCGGTTTCAGAATCAACAGCTGCTCCGATGGCGGCAAATAAGGCACTGTACAGCAGATATCCTGCAAGAAAATAAAAAATAAACATGGAGATCAGCAACGGAAAGTTGATGGAAGACATCATGTCCGAAATCTTGGTTCCCGTATCGCCATCTCCCTGAATGAATTGCTGTTGCAACGCCTGATTTCCCTGCATGCCGGGCTGAACTTTCATCATTGTTTCAATCTTTTCCTTTTCTGTTTTACCGTTCAGCATGACGGATGTCACTCCACTATAGACAATAAAACTGAGAACAACCCAAAGTAAAAACTGAGTCAGCCCCACCAATGCAACGCCGACAATTTTTCCCATCATCAGCTGAAACGGTTTTACCGAAGAAATAATCACCTCTACGATCCTGCTCGTTTTTTCTTCCATTACTCCGCGCATGACCATGGCGCCATAAATAAAAATGAACAGATAGATCAGCAATCCACCTGCAAATCCAAGACCAGAAGTGAGCGGTGTACTCGTTTCCTGGTTCTTCATATCCCTCGTCCGGATATCCACTTCAGTCCGGATGGACTTTAACTTCGCTTCATCTATTCCAGCTTCCACGTACTTGTACGTGTTGATTTCCTTTTCAATGGTAAATTTGATTCTTGAAATAACATCCAGCCCGGGTTGGGATTCCGAGTAAAAAGTAACTGCTTTTTCGAGCAAAGACACATTTGAAGTAGCCGGAATGTGCAGCACGCCGAAGAGCCCTTGCGCTTTGCTTTTTTTCCTCAACGTATCGACCGGCTCTCCGGAATAAACAAAGTGAATGCGTTCATTGTCTTTAAACTTATCCTGAAACAAGTGTGAATCATCGATGATCGCAATGGTTTTGACTTCGGTATCCACCCTGTCCAGCATGAAGGCCACAACAAAAATTCCACCCATAAGCACAGGGCCAAGAATGGTCATCAGCAAAAAAGATTTTTTTCGGATTCGAGTCAGGTATTCCCGGCGAATGACAAGCAGTATTTTATTCATGAATCAGGTTGAGTAAAAGGTTGAGAACCCGGAAAT
>DAORHY010000034.1:0-17346 GCA_035438225.1 Bacteroidia bacterium | reverse complement strand
AAACATTCGCATTGCCTGTTTGAGGATATTTTCATACACACAATCATCAATTTCAAAACGGTAGGAACCAACCGCATTTGCAAGATCATAAACATAATAGGAACCGGGAACAGTCAAAGCAGAAAAATCAAACCACCAGGCCTGATCCCCACTTTGAGAATGTACCGCTCCGGCATTCCAGTCAGTCCGGGACCCTGTGTAAACCGTACTATCATCATTCCACCTTCTGACTTCGTAAACTGCTCCCGGTATAAAATGGCTGTTGCTGTTGTATCCGGTTTGCGGATTGCTGATGACAGCAATTTTTTTGTCAGCAGACCGGTATCCAAACTGATCGATTTTAATGTGGTTGTCTGTGACTGAAGGGCCGGCATGAACGCCATTTGCATAGCAAATAAAAATTATTAAAAATAACTGTTTATTCATAAAATGGTATTTCATAAACATTCAACTAAAGGATGAACGACGAACAATCATTCCTATACCAAAGTACGATAAAATTCCATGATCAATTTTTTTAAAAATGTTAAAATAACGGTTCATCAAAAAATTTAAACAAACGACTCTCCATTTCAATAAAGCACTTGGCCCCTCTTGCAGATGCAATTACGCCCCTATTTCAATTTCGTAAATTTAAGGAAGAGTGGTGTATTCCTCTGTGGATAAATTTTATTCCACGCTCTGCACTTTCACCGGAGACAGGGAATGAAAGAATCATTTTTACCGTTAAAATGAATATCAAAATTCAAGTCCTTCATCCCGCCTGAACGGGAATATAAGAGTACCTTTATTGCACTACCTCTATACAGTTGAAGCAGCTTTTTCACCTCGTGTTTTTATCTTTTGTTAGCAGTTTATATATAAATTGCTCCTCCTTTCATCGTGATCCAAACCGGGAAGCCCGATCGGAAGAAACCAATTATCAGGATACCATGCACTACACCAACGCACTCATACACGAAAGCAGCCCATATCTGCTTCAACATGCGCACAATCCGGTCAATTGGTATCCCTGGGGAGATGAAGCCTGGAACAAAGCAAAGAAGGAAAACAAGCTGGTGTTAATTTCCATTGGTTACAGTTCCTGTCATTGGTGCCATGTGATGGAACGCGAAAGTTTCGAAGACGACAGCACGGCGAAGATGATGAACGATCATTATGTATGCATTAAAGTTGACCGTGAAGAACGGCCGGATATCGATCAGGTTTACATGACCGCAGTGCAACTGATGTCAGGCAGCGGAGGCTGGCCCCTCAATTGTTTCGCGCTGCCGGACGGCAGGCCAATTTACGGAGGAACCTATTTTCCAAATACCGCCTGGAAAGACATCCTTCTGAAACTATACGCATTCTATGTTGACCAACCGGATACAATGCGGCAATATGCCAATGAACTTACGAAAGGAATCCAGCAGACAGAAATTGTTCACCCTGTTTCCGGAGAACCGGATTTTGACAAAAGCATTCTTCAAAGGACTTTAGCGGGCTGGAAAAGAAATTTTGACTCCAGGGAAGGAGGACCGAACCATGCTCCGAAATTTCCATTGCCGAACAATTATGAGTTTTTGCTCTACTATGCTTCTGTCACTGCTGATCAATTGCTGTCAGAACATGTTCAACTCACCCTTCGCAAAATGGCTTACGGAGGAATCTACGATCAAATTGGCGGAGGATTCTCCAGGTATTCTGTGGACTCTATCTGGAAGGTGCCCCATTTTGAAAAAATGTTGTACGACAACGCCCAACTGGTTTCACTTTATGCGAAGGCATACCAGGCAACAGGGAATGAACTGTACCGGGATGTGGTTACCCGTACTTTAGCCTGGCTTTCCAGGGAGATGACTTCCGTTGAAGGTGGGTTCTACTCTGCCCTCGATGCGGATTCAGAAGGAGAAGAAGGTAAATATTATACGTGGAAAAATGATGAACTGGAAACTATCCTTGGTACAGATTACCCATTGTTCAAGGCGTATTATAACGTGGGAGGAAAAGGATTGTGGGAACATGGAAACAATATTTTGGTTCGCCAGCTTGACGACCAAGAAATCGCTGTTAAATTTTCCATTTCTCAGGATGCATTAAAACAAAAATTAAATTCAATACGTGACAAACTTCTCTCCCTACGCGACAAACGGATTCATCCCGGGCTCGACGACAAGCAACTGACATCCTGGAATGCGCTGATGATAAAAGCCTATTGCGATGCATATGCAGCTTTAGGAAATGAGGAATACATTGCTGCGGCGATTAAAAATGCAAAGCACCTTCTCCACAATCTCAGGCAACCCGATGGAGGACTCTGGCACAGTTTCAAAAACGGGAAGGCCTCCGTCAACGGATTCCTTGAAGATTACTCTTTCACAATGGAAGCGTTCATTTCCCTGTACGAGTCAACATTCGATGAATCCTGGCTGATCGATGCCAAGAACCTGGCAGACTATACACTGAACCATTTTTATGATCCAGCAAGCGGTTTTTTCTGGTTTACCTCTGACCTGGATCCTGCGCTTGTTGCCCGAAAAAAAGAAATCAATGACAACGTGATCCCGGCTTCGAACTCAAGTCTTGCAAAAGGACTATACGCACTCGCACTATATTTCGGTAATAATCGTTTTAAAGAAATTACCGGCAAGATGTTGCAATCTGTCCTGAAAGAAATGGAGCGCTACGGATCCGGGTATTCGAACTGGGCACTCTTACTGATGAAATATACCTACCCAACACATGAGGTGGTCATCACAGGACCAGCAGCACAAGTAATGCGTAAGGAACTGATGAAATTTTACCTGCCGGGCGTATTTTTCGCAGGAAGCAGCAATGGGAATAGTAAGCTTCCATTGTTAGAACAACGCTTTGTGAATGGGAAGACACTTGTCTATGTCTGCAAAAACCAAAGTTGCCTGCTCCCCGTTGATAATGTTGCATCGGCACTTAAACAAATCCGTTGATAGAAGCTCTGAAACAATTCCGGCGCTTGCCGTGAATTTCACTGACTTGCGTTCCCGTTTCCCAACACTTTTTTGTTGACAGAAAGTACAGGTAGCAGTAGAAAACACAAGGGTATTTTGTTTTCTTTGAAAGATTCCTATTCTCTCTTCCTGTTCTTATGGAAAAAATTGAAAAACTCCTCGTTGCGAACCGTGGTGAAATTGCCATTCGCGTTTTACGTGCTGCCTCAGAGCTTGGCATCCGGACCGTTGCTGTTTTTACTTATGAAGACCGGTATTCCCTCCACCGTTTCAAAGCCGATGAAGCCTACCAGATTGGGGCTGATAATGACCCTTTAAAACCGTACCTGGATATAGAGGAAATCATCCGTATAGCGAAAACAAATAAAGTCCAGGCAATACATCCGGGTTATGGTTTTCTTTCCGAGAACGTTCATTTTGTGCGGCGTTGCCGGGAAGAAGGAATCATCTTTGTAGGGCCTACTGCTGAAGTGATGGATCAGCTGGGTGATAAAGTGAGATCGAAGAATGTTGCACGCGCATGCGGTGTGCCTGTAATTGAAGATAATATTGAGAAACTCTCGTCAACAGCATCTGCATTAAAGGAAGCCAGGAGGATAGGTTTGCCGGTAATTTTTAAAGCGAGCGCAGGTGGTGGCGGACGCGGAATGAGGGTCATTCACAAGGAAGAAGAACTTGAAAAAGCCTTTGCCGAAGCACGGCGCGAAGCCGGAAATGCATTCGGCGATGATACCATTTTTATCGAAAAATATGTCGATGATCCAAAACATATTGAAGTTCAGATCCTCGGCGATAATCACGGTAACCTTGTTCACCTTTACGAACGTGACTGCAGTGTGCAAAGACGTTTTCAGAAAGTGGTGGAAATCGCTCCGGCACCCAACCTCCGCCCGGAGACTAAAGAAAATTTATACCGGTATGCACTGAGCATCGCACAACATGTCCGGTACAACAATGCAGGAACAGTGGAATTTCTTGTTGATAAAGATGAGAATATCTATTTCATCGAAGTCAATCCCAGGATCCAGGTTGAACACACTGTTACAGAAGAAGTCACGCGTATTGACATTGTCCGGAGCCAGATTTTGATAGCCGACGGCCATACATTATCATCATCACAAATAGACATTCAGGATCAGGCATCCATCCCCTGCAACGGCTTTGCAATTCAATGCAGGATCACCACAGAAGATCCGTCCAACGATTTTAAACCTGATTACGGAACCATCATCGCTTACCGGCATGCAGGAGGATATGGAATCCGGCTGGATGAAGGAAGTTCTTATCAGGGGGTAAAGGTTTCGCCTTTCTTCGATTCCATGCTTGTAAAAATTACCGCGAAAGGAAGAACGCTGAAGGGAGCCATCAGCCGCCTTTACCGAGCGCTGACGGAATTCCGGATTCGCGGAGTTAAAACGAATATTGCATTCCTCGAAAACGTAATCATGCATCCGCTGTTTGAAAGCGGAAACATCACTGTCCGATTTATTGAAAAACACCCCGACCTGCTGCTGACAAAGGCCGGGCAGGACCGCGGAACAAAAATCCTTCGGTACCTCGCTGATGTGCTGGTCAATGGGAATCCTGATGTCTCAAAGTTTGACCGAAGCAGAATTTTTCATGCCCCGAAAGTTCCCGCTTATGATAAAACTCAGAAAATACCGCAAGGCACAAAGCAAAAACTGGACGAATTCGGTCCGGAAAAATTTGCCACCTGGCTGAAGAACGAACCAAAAGTTCAATTCACGGATACAACCCTTCGGGATGCACATCAATCACTGCTCGCAACGCGTCTACGGACAACAGACATGTTGAAAGTTGCCGAAAGTTTTGCGCGGCATCATCCTCAGCTCTTCTCCATGGAAGTCTGGGGCGGGGCAACCTTTGATGTTGCCTTGCGCTTCCTGCACGAATGTCCATGGAAACGGCTACAGGCATTGCGGAGTGCGGTTCCGAATATTCTTCTGCAAATGCTGATCCGCGGTGCAAATGCGGTAGGGTATGCTTCCTACCCGGACAACCTCGTCGAAAAATTTATAGAAAAGAGCTGGGAAAACGGCGTGGATCTTTTCAGAATTTTTGATTCTCTCAACTGGATCGACAGCATGAATGTGAGTATTCGCGCCGTGAGGGAAAGGACAGGCGGACTTGCGGAAGCCTGCATTTGTTATACAGGCGATTTGATGGACCCCAAACGTCAGAAATACTCTCTGCAATACTATGTCGACATGGCCAGGAAACTCGAAGATGCCGGAGCACACCTGCTCGGCATCAAGGATATGGCAGGGTTGCTGAAACCGTACGCTGCGGAAATACTGGTAAGCGCACTCAAAAAATCTGTTGAGATCCCGATTCATTTGCATACCCATGACACTTCCTCCATACAAAATGCAACCTACCTCAAAGCGATTGAAGCCGGTGTAGATGTCGTTGACGTCGCCTTGGCATCCTTATCGGGGCTTACATCACAACCGAATTTTAATGTTCTTGCAGAAGCTTTGCGAAACACTCCCCAGGACACAGGAATAAATATCCAGTCCCTGAATGCCTTTTCCAATTACTGGGAAACTGTCCGGGAATATTATTATCCCTTTGAATCCGGACTGATGGCCGGGACGGCAGAAGTGTATAAACATGAAATTCCCGGAGGCCAGTATTCCAACCTGAAACCGCAGGCGCTTTCTCTCGGACTCGCAGAACGAATGGACGATATTAAAAAAGCATATGAAGATGTAAATGAAATGTTCGGAGATATCGTAAAGGTAACACCCAGCTCCAAGGTAGTGGGCGATATGGCAATGTTTATGGTTACAAGCAACCTCACACCGGAAGATGTTTATGCACGGGGAAGCACGCTCTCGTTTCCTGAATCCGTAAAAAGCATGTTCCGTGGCGACCTTGGACAACCCTATGGCGGCTGGCCGGCTGATTTACAGAAGCTCATTCTGAAAGACGAAGCACCGTATACAGATCTTCCAAATGCACATCTTCAACCGGTGGAGTTTGAAAAAGAATTTGACCTCTTTCAGCAAAAATTTGATCACTACCAAAGCTTCCTCGATTTTCTTAGCTGGAAATTTTACCCGAAAGTATTTGAGGAATATTATAATTTCAAAAAACAGTTCGGAGAGTTGACGGCATTGCCAACACCTGCCTTTTTTTACCCGATGAAAAGCAATGAAGAAATCATGGTGAATATCGGGACGGGCAAAACTTTGCTGATTCGTCTTCTCTATGTGAGTGATCACGCCGATGATGAAGGAAACCGAACGGCGTTCTTTCGACTGAATGGGCAAACCCGGTCTGTTGAAGTGAAAGACCGCAATGTTACGGTCCGCAAAGTCAGCAATCCAAAAGCGTCGGGCGGGAATCAGGTCGGTGCGCCTTTACAGGGGCGACTGGCGAAAGTTTTTGTGAAAGCCGGTGAAAAAGTAAAACGCAATGCACCCCTCTTTACGATTGAAGCCATGAAAATGGAAACCACGATCACCGCCGTGAATGACCTTACCATAAAACGCATCGCCTTAAACGAAACAACAATGGTAGAAGCAGATGATCTTGTGATTGAGATTGAAAGCTGAGCCGTATAATTCCTTAATCATCTGTTTGAGGCAATTTTAGTTTGTGAAAAATCAACCCAAAACCACTGCCTGTTTTGACGTTAATGATTGGCAACTTCGTACGTTTTATCCAGGCATACTTTAATCACCCGGACAGAGCAGTTTTTTCTACTCAGAAGATTTTTCTCCCAGGGACTTGTGTACAATTTGTTAGACCTTCGGACGGCATAGAGCCAGTAGATTAAAACAGTATAATCAGGAGTAGTATCGATGTCCACTTTTTGAAGATCAGATAAATTGTACGGACCTTCTTTTGAATCAAACGAAACCCGGACAAAGTCCGGAAGCTCCTCCGGCAAATACCGTGAACTGTCAATTCCGGCATTGTTACCATCACAGATTAATTCGGTAAATTCTGCATTCGGATTACTGCAGTGAACAGAATCGTCGACGATAATCCTGTAACCTGAATGGTTGAACACATCCATGCGAGGCAAACTACCCTTTATCCGCTCTCCTGTCCGCTGAAATGACGCTGAATCCTTCGGAAAAACAATGTTGCCGGTTTGCATTCCTCTATCAATTGCGTACGAATACAATTCCTCCAAATGGACCGGTTTATTCGGATTATGAACCCCAGCGATAATTTTAAACAGGGTGTTACAGGAACAGCACATGGCTGTAATTCCCAACAGGCAAATTAGTTTTTTCATGCGGTATAAATATTTCATGGGCTTAAACACTGAAATTTGTTTAAGCCCATGAATGTATTAATTGAAATAAACCGTCACATCGTTTCCTGATTTTATCATCTTATAAGAACCTGCTTTTATTAAATGCTGTTCAGACAAGCCCATGGCTTTTAGAATATCGGAAGGCAGTTGAAAATCATTTTCCATGAGAAAGAAACTGCCACTGAATTGGGTTTCATACTTTTTAACGATTTCAGCGGGCACGTTCAATGTGAAGGTTTTCCCTCCGTCACCGGTTACCAGCTCACACCCGAAATCCACCAGATAGACCAACCTGCAAAACCCAAATCCCCTGCAATTCTCATTCCGGTGGTTACCGAACTCAATGTGACAATAGACTCTTTGAATTGCCAGGGATGGAAAAGCCTGGAAACAAAAGACAAGCAACATTACTAATTGAGTGAGTTTCTTCAATATGCTTTTCATATTTTTTTATTTTTTTATTAAATTTATTTCAGAACCCAACAAATTAACATTTCTATTTCTTTGAAAGGCAACTAAGGTCCACAGACAAAATATTGGACTTGTCCCGCGTGTATTTATACATTCCTTTTTTGATAAGGATCGAACTATACCCCAACTGTTCGCAAACAGAAGCGGCTACAGGTGTATCTTCTTCGACTTCGAATGCGCTATCGGTGATTTTATCCGGGTAGTGAGCTGACAAGGTGAGCACCGAAGCATTTCTCATTTCCAGACCAACGTCTGTATTGTCACCCATCCTTGCCGATGCTCCTCCACGGAAAGAAATATCCAAACAGCCAAGCGCAAGTCCGATGCAGCCATCCTTTTTTTTGTGCAGTCCGCCGGAAATTGTGATGACCAGAGTGCAGGGCCGGGTAATTTCATAACCGGAAATCACAGAAGTCCCGGAAACAGATACAATTTCCTCTGCATAAGAAACCTGTACAATTGAAGCGATGATTGCAATGGTGTAAACTATTGTTTTCATAGTGTTTATTTTTTTTAGTTTAGAAATATTCTCCGGGTAACCGGTATTTTTATTGATCGGGTTCATACCTGATTTGTCGGATATGAACAGAAAGAAAAGAAGGAAGCCCCGCAGGGCCTGAAACGGTATTTACAATAAACGATGTAAATCCTCTGCACCAAAACGAAAACAAATCTGTGCAGAAAAAACAAATGTCGGTGAAATGATTTCATGGATCAGATATGCAGGCAAAACTAATTGCAGCACCTTCCGGTCACAATGGTAGAAGTACTCAATAACATTAGTAGTTATCCCATGTGCGGACCAGTGATCTCCCCTTTCATTTGTACTGATATTTTTGCACATATGCGGAAAATTCAGAAGTAATGAACAAACTGTACAAATGCATGTTGATTTCATATTCACTTTCACTCTTATAATAAATGTGTATAAAAATCAACTTATCTTTCTTCGGGTATGCATTTAACCGAAATCAATACAACGATCCGGGTCACTCTTTGCGGGTTTCCCATTTTATTTTCAGAATGGCTTGCCTTCCATCTTTCAAAAAAAAAGAAGATTGAAATTTCAGGTATCATTCATTCTCATTGTTCCAATATCCTGCAACTGCCGGAAGAAATCGGCCTTGTGCTGCTGAGAATTCAATCACAGAATCAAATTCAACTTATCCAGAGAACCATTTCCCGAAATAGACGAGTGCTGGTCTGGTGGTCAGGACAAACCTTAAACGATGAAATTATTATTGAGCTGGTCAATGCCGGCGCGTCAGGAGTCCTGGGTGATCATCATCTTCTGGAAGAAATCGAACTGGCAATCCTGAATGCCGGCACTCAAGGGTTGCATTTCAACGACATCCTGAGCACTGCCCTGTTGCATTATTGCCGAAAGCAAAAAATTATCAGAGTCAATCACCTGGAGGAGCTTCCCTATTTCAGTGACAGAGAAAAAAGAGTCATTGAATTGAGGAGACAGGGAAACACATCAAAAGAAATCAGCCAGCAGCTCTTCCTCAGTAAAAAAACGATCGACAAAGTATTTTGTGACTTGTATCGCCGATTTGAGTGCAACAATTTTTTTGATGTCTTGCGCCTTTACGAAAATGGAAATTCGGAACTGACAATTTCAGGAGAGAAATAGAGAAGCCTTCGTTTCACAAAATGCCATGTGTCAGAGAACAGGATCAAGGCCCCCCGAACCATCAGTTGAAAGCCAGTACAAATTCATCGAGGCTGCCATCCTCTGAGAGGTTTAATTTTTTCTTCAAACGATACCGGGTCTTTTTAACACTGTCCGGAGAAATGGCAAGCATGGAGGAGATTTCCTTGTTTCCGATTGACAACTTAATCAAAAGGAACAATCTCAATTCTGCTGAGGTAATTTGATTGTAAGCTGTGGTTACTTTTTGGATTAAGCCCGGGTACACTGATTCGAAATACAAACGGAACTGATTCCAATCGGTCTCCGTCATAAATTTCATTTTCGAAAATTCATCAACAAATGTATGGAATTGTTCATCCGTCATCTGACGTGCTACCACACCGTTTCTGAGTTTGGTTTCCAGCTCTTCGATAAGAGACGTTTTACTGATCAGGCTCTGTGTGAAATCCTGAAGCCGGATGCGGTTGATTTCCAGTTCGCGCCTGACAGCATTCAATTCCTGTTCCTGGAGTCTGCTCCCGGCTTCATAGAGCTGTTTGTTCTTTTTATTACGACTGGCGAGGTAAAGTACCACCATCATAGCAAGAAGCAAACAAAAGGTAACGAAAATGATCAGGATTCTTCTGCGTTCCTGTTCAATCTTCTTGCTCTGATTCAATGCCACTATCTCCTGTTCCTTTTTTTCGGTTTCGTAACGTACATTCAGCTCATTGATGGCTTTCGATTTCTCTGTGTCGTAAATAGAATCATTCAGATCCACAACAATTTTGAGGTAATCCACGGCAGATTTGTAGTCTTGCTGTTTTAATGAAAGTTTATACAGGCTCTTGTACGTGTTTAGCACACCATAACGCTGACCGCTCTTTTCTGCAATTGCTATTGATTTATGAAATGCAGATACAGCAGAATCCGTTTTCCCCAACTCGGCCTGGCACACTCCCACATTGTGCAGAATCGGCGGAAGCTGCCTTGCATCGTTTGTTTTTTCAATGTAAAAAAAAGCTTCCTTCAGCAACGGAATTGCATTCGCCCATTCTTTTTTCCGCATATAGGTCACCGCCAGGGAATTCAACGCCTCCGGCAAACTGTATTCATCTTTCAGGTTGCGCTGTATCTGGACAGCGGCTTTCGCATGCACCAGTGCATTGTCAATATCCTTTGATTGCTGGTACACGGATGCCAGCGCGGCATGCGCTCCGGACATATTGGTTGAATCTCCGGTTCTTGTGAAATAATCAATGGATGTTGAATAAAGTTCAATTGCCTTTTTAAAATCATCCTGATCATAATAATTATTTCCCAACTCAAGTTTGACTTGGTTCACATGAGAAGAATCACCCAGGCTCTCATAAACGGCCAGGGCTTTGTATCTGTATGCAGCACTTTGGACATTATCGCCCCGAAAGGAACAAACGGATCCGAATAAATTATAAGATGCCGCAAGATTGGCGGAATCCCTGAGTAATTCATACAACCGTATCGCTTCAATGAGAAATGAGGCCGCGCTGTCATAGGATGCTTTTAAATAATATAATTCCCCGGAATGGTATTGACTCCACGCATTCATTTTGATTTTGCCCAGAGTCAATGAATGCTTGTACTTATTAAGGTGCTGCAATGCCAGATCATACAACGATTGTTCGGTGAGTTTTTTAATAAGTTGGGTGTAAATCGTGTCAATAATCACCGAATTCTCAATTGTACTGAGCAGGCGAAATGTTTCATCCGCATTCGCTGTGTCCAGCACAAACCCCTGATTGATGATCACAAAAGGACGCTGCTCAAGACCTTTTACAACAGGGTCATTTTTCACCGACTGCTTGCAGGAAAATAAAGCAATAATTAAAAGGAGGATTGCGCAGAAATCCCCCCTGGGATGAATAAACATTTTCGCAGATTGATCCGGATAAACAATAAGGGCATGCAATTAAATAAATCTCTTTTAATCCTCAAGAACATCCTCTCCACATGGACCCGAAATTCATTTTGTCCACCAATTGTCCACGAAAAGGTCTTAAAAAAATGGCATTTGTCCTCCATTTGTACCCCCGAAAATATTGGCATCAATCACTTCCGGATATACATTTGCCTCCCTGCGATTGTCCGGAATTGTTCCGTAAAAAAATACAAAGAAACTGATACTGCAATTCATGGGGGTAAATCCATCAGAAATGATGGTTGGATTGCATTGAGGCTGCGGGTAACCGTAGCCTTTTTTTATTTGGCTTTGGGTTTGCCGGGAACATATTCTTTCAGGTAAAATGGCTCAAAAAGGGAAGTATTTTCAAATTCTTTCCTGTTGAACTTTCGTTCTGCTTCTTCTGCCAGGTAGTGCGCTGACGGGAGGATGTCCTCCCAGATGGTACCAGCATCCTGGTTTTTAAAAAATGTCCTGAGTTTTGTACTCCCGTCACCCCCAAAATAGCAACGATTGCCTTTTGTAAAATGATCAAGAGATGTTTCAGAAATTATTTCTGAACCGGCTTTTTCAAGTTCTTTTAAATCAAATGAATAAATTGCCCGATAGACCTCCATCCTTCGGGCATCAATCATTGGTATTAAATGAACCGGAAGGGGTATTTCCGGGCTCCAATCCTCAGATTTACGTTCACTAAAAAGTTTTTTCCGGATGCCCGTAGCAATACAGAATAAAGTCGGAACGGAAATCAAAGGTTTGTCAAGGGCGTAGCAAATTCCTTTTGCAGTACTTACACCAATACGTAAACCCGTATAGGATCCGGGCCCGCTGCTGACAGCAATGGCATCCAGTTGTGGCAGTTCCGTCTTTGCCTGCCTGCATACATGTTCAATGAATCGTGTTAATTTTTCAGCATGAGAGAATCCTGAGTTCTCCTCCATGACAGCAATGACTTCGCCGTTCCTGCTGATCGCAACGGAACAGACGGTAGTAGCAGTTTCAATATTTAGTATTGTCCCCATCAAAAACAAAGAAAGCCGGGGCAAAGGTAGCGCCCCGGCTTATCATCCGAAAACCGGAAAAATTATTTCTTGTCCTTATTATACAACTGATCCTTTTTTACCACTTCCACTGCATCTCCGTCCTTCAGCAACTTCGCGATTGCACTGTAAGGTGCCGAAACAACTTTCTGTGAAACATTCAATCCTTTTTTGATTTCTATATAATTATTGTCCTGTATTCCGATTTCAACGGGTACAAGTTTTACGTTATTATTCTCCAGGACGAATACACATTCAACCTCCTTAGCGTCCTGTGTTTTGAGGGTTTTTTCTTCCTTCTCATTCTTTACCTGCACAGCTTCTTCGTCCTGCATGCCTTCCTTCTCAGCACCGGTGGCTGTTTTTGAAGTACCGGAAGCAGTATCCCGGGTGGTAACGGCCTGGATAGGTACTGACAATACACTTCTGGCCTGTTTGGTCATGATGTCAACTGTAGCCGACATCCCCGGATTAAACACCGCACGACCCGGGTGTTCGGGATCTGAAATACTTTCATAGGACTCCCTGAGTATTCGAACCTTTACTGTAAAATTTGTAACCTGGTCAACACTGAGCCCGGAAATATTCGCAGAATTTGCAACTTCGGTAACCACGCCTTTGAATTTCTTGCCGAGGTAAGCGTCCACTTCAATGGTCGCAGTATCGCCGGAATTCACCCTGACAATGTCGTTTTCATTCACATCTACATTCACTTCCATTTCACTCAGATTTGCCAACGTCATCATTTCGGTACCGGCCATTTGCGAAGTTCCCACAACACGTTCGCCTTTTTCAACATTCAGTTTCGAAATGGTGCCGTCAACCGGTGCAAAAATTGATGTTTTGCGAAGATTATCCTGGGCTTCTTTGACAGAGGCTTCAGCACTGCGCACATTGAAATCCGCTCCGGATAAACTTTGCTCGGCGGCATCCACTTCAGCTTTGGCAACTTCAAATGCAGATTTTATAGTTTCCCATTCGGAAGCAGAAATCAGTTTTTCATCGTAGAGTTTTTTATTCCTGTCAAAGGTCAGTTTCGCTTTGTCAAACTGCGACTGTGCCTGTACCAGCCTGGATTTGGCGTTCTCTGAATTTGCTTTTGTTGCATTCATTGTAGCCACAGAACGGTCAACATAGGACTGATAAATATCCGGAAGAATTCTCACCAGCAACTGCCCCTTCTTCACACGATCGCCTTCTTTCACATTCAGTTCTACAATTTCACCGGAAACATCCGGACTTATTTTCACTTCAACTTCGGGTTGTATTTTACCACTGGCAGAAACAATTTCAGTAATGTCTCTTTTCTCCACCTGCTCAACCACAACCTGTTTCTTGTCTTGTCCACCAAACCAGCCGGCTTTTTTCCCAATTACGGCGAATACAATGAGGATGATCACAATAATGATCAGCCATTTCATCAGATTATTCTTCTTTGCCATTTATTTCAGTTAGAATGTCAAGGGTTTCCCCTGGTAAAAATCAAGAATTTTCAATCGAAAAATATAATCGAATTTCGCCTGGAGCAGATCTGCCTTCGCTTTTGCCAGGTTATTTTTTGCCTGTAAATAATCGTATGAACTGATCAATCCGAGATCATACTTCTGCTGACTGTAAGCAAACGCTTCCTCCATTGCTGCTACGCTTTTTTGAGTTGCTTCGTGTTGACGATACGCTGACATTGCATCAAGCACCGCCTGCTGAACACTTTTAAACAAGTTCTTTTTGGTCATCTCGTAGCCGAGCCTGCTTTGTTCCAGATTTATCTTTGAACGTTTTATCGAAGAACGGGTTGCCCAGCCGTTAAATAACGGCACCTGCAATGTAAATCCGACGGATTTGCCAAGGTTATTATCCAACTGATCCCTGAACGGAGTTTGTTCAAGATTCGGGGTGACATTCGGCACGATAGAATAAACGGAATCGCCTCCGCTGGTAAATCCGGAAAAACTTGTGGAGGGAATTCCAATGTTGTAACTGGTAACTTCCTTGCTGGAAGTAGAATAACTGGTGCTGAGGTTACCACTGGCGAAAAGCCGCGGATACAATGCACCCCGGGAAATTGAAAGACCTTTCTTTGCAGCTTCCAGTTTGTATTCCGCTGCTTTTATGTCCGGCTGATTGGTAAGGGCAGCCGCATAAATAATATCTGCATTCATCATGTCTGCATTCACCGGCGGTACACTGACTACAGGAGATTCGACCGTGAAATTTTTTGTTGAATCCAGTTCGAGCAATTGTGTCAGCGTAAGCATGGCCTGGTCGGCACTGGATTGAGCCTGTGCCAAACGGGTTTCATCGGCGGCAAGCTGAGATTCCATTTCCAGAAGATTTCCTTTGGAAACAGAACCAAGTTCCATCATCCGCTTGATCTTATCGCGTTGAATCCGTGAAGCACCGACCAGATCAGTAGTGAAGGAAAAAATCTCACGGGTGTACACGACCTGCAAATAGGCGGTCACAACATTTAATGCGATATCATTTCTGATTTTTTTCAGATCGTATTGACTGCCGAGATAGGAGAGCCTGCTTTGCTTCAGGGTATTCTGCAGTTGAAGTCCTTCGAAAATTGAAATGCTGCTGCTCAACCCGAAAGAGTTTGATTGCACCTGTTGATTCGCATACGCATTTGTATACGGGTCAATACTCCTGCCGTAATAATAGTTGTGTGAAGCGCTACCGTTGAGGCTCGGAAAAAATCCGGCAATACTCTGGTCCACCTGCGTTTTGCTGCTTTGCATAGTCAGATCGGATTGCTTCACCTGGAGATTGTGTTCCAATGCATAATCGATACATTGCTGCAGGGTCCATGGGGATTGTGCCTTTGAAACAGTGCACCCCAACAGAAAGATTAAAAATAGTTTACCACTGGAACGGTAGTTCATAATTTTATCGTGCGGGTCAAAAGTAGGGCAAAGCTAATTATAATAAAACGGATTAACCAAGATTAACCAAATCACAGTCCATACCCTGAATCAGAGGCCTCTTCCATCAGAAGCTCCAGGCTCAGGCGCATAACGTCCCCCATGTTCTTACTTCTTTTGAAGCTTTCTTTTTGATAGTGTTCAGCCAATTCAGACTTCAGTTGGTTTACTTTTTCTTTTTGGGAAATGTGATCATGCTCTAAAACTTCCAGCAGTGCAGCAATCCTGAAACGGGATGTTTTCAGGCGACGTGCCATCATTGTTCTTTCTTCCAACTGGTATTGCCTGGCAGTTTCTTTGTTTATAAATTTAAGGCAAAGGTCTACGTAGGGATTATTTTCCTTGAAATACTGAGGCAAATAAAGTGTTTTTTTCCCCTCATAACATTGCTGGTCAAAATCAATTGCCCTGAAACGAAACTGGGTATCATCAAAATCCGCCGTCATGTCGATCACAAAATTGTAGGACCGCATATCCCCCAGTAAGCGGGCGAAACAACGCTCGTTGAATTTTATGAATTCCTTGGCCAGTCGGGTAGGATTCATGTCTTTGCTGTCCAGGTTGTTCCGGATGAACTGGTCACCGGGAATACCAATGATATGTTCTTCCACCAAGGTATCGAAATCCACGAGGTAATTGATCTGGTTGGGTGAAAGCAGATCCTCGAATTCCAGGCCGTATACGCGGGAGGCATCTGCCAGTTTTACATAATAATAATCGTAGTTGTCATTGAACTGATTTTTGATCCGGATCCGGAAGGGTCGCGAATTACCAAATGGACAATAATCAATACGATCCACATACAGGTGCTCCATCAGCGCCATGTTCCCTTCCACTTTCATCATTGCGTAGGTTTGAACAAGTTTCTGGTTCAGCTCTTCTGTTTCCGATGGCTGGAAATACACGGTTTCCCACAACGTATCGTTGCCGAACTTATCCATCAGTGGCACAGAATAATTATAACGCAGCAAGTCAGGGTAACGAAATGGCAAATTCACCAGTCTCCCGAAATCTTCGAGGTAAATAAAAAGTTCCTCGACAATCTGATAACTGATTTTCTTTTTTGAAATAGAGTTCATGGGAGAGAATTCCGTGTCAATAAAGGTGAACATTATTGAGAGTCATCAACACAATCCGGATACAGAGTTTTCCATACCGTTTTTCACGAAAGAAGGAAGCGGACTGAAAAGAATGGTCGCCCTGAGAAACAGGGTCATTCAATTAAGTCCGCATATCTGCACGTTTAAATATTATTCTGAACCTGTACAATTCAAACACAAGCAATGAATAAAAAAGGAAGAAGTCATGCGATCGCTATCCTTTATCAATTTTCATTTTCATTCCACTGACGACACAATTGAAGGAATTAATTTTTCATATTGATTATCAAATACTTGTGTTTTTATTTAGGTCTTAGTATTGACATACATAAGTTTCTTATGTATCATTGTCCTATGTATTCATCAGAGCTTGTCAAAGGCACATTAAAAACCATCGTACTCAAACTGCTCTCGGAGCACAAAGAAATGTACGGATATGAAATTACACAGAAGGTGAAAGATCTGACTGCAGGTAAAATCCAGATCACGGAAGGCGCGTTATATCCCAGTCTGCATGCACTGGAAAATGACGGGTTGCTCACCACGGAAACCATGAACATAGGAAAAAGGGTTCGCAAGTATTATTCACTGACGAAGAAGGGAAAATCTGCTGCAGAAGAAAAGATCAGTGAGCTTTCTGATTTCCTGCAGACCATGCGTTTTCTCCTGGATTTAAAACCTGCTCAGGAATGATCGCACTGAGCGACGAATTGGTAGAACGTATTGCGGAAGACTTGCGAAGGAAAGGAATTGAAACGCAAGACCTTCACGACAATCTCCTGGATCACATTTGCTGTATCCTGGAAGGGGAGCTTACCCAGCTCTCCGAATTCGATGAAAAGTATCCGGAAATACTCCGCCGGTTTTACAAGGACAAACTCGTGGAACTGGAAGAGGAAACACAACAACTACTCACATTTAAAAACTATTATGCCATGAAAAAAACAATGTTGATCAGCGGAAGTATAACCTC
>DAORHY010000033.1:0-17456 GCA_035438225.1 Bacteroidia bacterium | reverse complement strand
GGATTTGCGCAATCGCTTTTACTTAAAAAATACGCGCCAATAGACTTCAAATGGATATTGGGTTCCATAGCAGGCATGGGTGTGCCTTTCATTTTCCTTGATTTTATACCATCCGACACAATTCCGCACAAACTCCCGCTGAGTATCGCCCTGGGCGGGTTAACAGTTGGCTTGCTCCAGTATCTTCTTTTAATAAAATATTTCCGGAAAGGTTACTTATGGATACCCGGATGTTTCCTGGGCTGGACCTTAGGTGTACTGACTGTCTTTACTATCGACTACACAAAATACCTGGCATTGAATAACCTTATCACAGCCTTCATTAATCTTTTACTCATTCTTGCCGGAGGAGTTGTTCTGGGAGTAATCAGCGGAATAGCCTTGAAGAAAATACTCGAATGACTGATTCTGCAGGTGATGTGAAATACTAAACGCATTCATGCTCGCCTCGGTTCGCGACAGAATGTGCAACTGAACTAAAATATCCCGAAAAAATATCGTTACAGATAAATGTTCATTCGTATTCATTTTTTTACGCATGCTCTCCAGCATACCGGCCTGTATTTATTATCCTTCAGAATCGGGACAAACGAATTGATGTACTCCTTCCCACTTCTCCAATCCTGCAATAACCAAAGTTGCCAAAAATCAGTGGATTGATCTTTTCGAAACGTCAATCTTATTACTGTGCTCAAACAATCCCGGGCGGTACACGAAATGAAAAGTCTGCTGTTGAAAGTTTTTGCCGGAATACCGGAAATGGTCTGTATTGTTCTGAAAATAATTATTTCCTTGTGCCTTCCCTATGGTACTCAGCAGATTCTGGTCATTCATCATTGCAGGCAGCATACTTTATATCCTGATCCTGCTGGCCACTGGCCACACCTATACAATCGGCAATGTGGTGAATGGAAAACAGAACGACCCCATCATCGTCGCTGAATTTCCGGCACGCGATTTTCAACTCACGGATTCCCTGTTGTTTGCCCAAATCATCGCAGCAAAGCCAGCGGGATTGCAGCGCGGAGACAGCTTGTACCAGCTCTCCGATAACGGGATTGTCCAGCTATCCAGCGGCAAACAACAGTCGGACGGGATATTCATCACCTGTAAAAACACCATCCTCGACATCTGGCTCCCGTTGATCGGCTACCTGACCTTTTTCTGTGGGTTGTTGCACCTGTTGAGCGATTCCCATGCACTGAACCGCCTGGCGAAATTTCTGACACCGATCTTCGTTAAAATATTCCCGGAGCTTCCCAAAGGTCACCCTGCCTATGGCTTCATGACGATGAACTTCGCCGCCAACTTTCTCGGGCTCGACAATGCTGCGACACCTTTCGGTCTGAAAGCCATGGAAAGCATGCAGGAGGTGAACGACAACAAAACACGCGCTTCCAACAGTCAGATCATGTTCCTCTGCCTGCATGCTGCAGGCCTTACGCTCATCCCCACTTCCATCATCGGTTACCGCGCAGCACAAAACGCCGCCAATCCTGCGGATATCATGCTGCCCTGCATCATCACATCTTTTATCGGAACGATCGCTGCTTTGATTTTTGTCAGCATTAAACAACGGATCAATCTGCTGAACTGGGCCGTAATTTTATTGGTGACCGGCGTCAGTGCGCTTATCGGGCTGCTCTTATTTTACATCACACGGCTTGGAGGCATAGAAAAAATACATTTCACAGGCAATCTCAGCAACGGAGTGCTGCTGTTTATCATCCTCCTTATCGTGGCCTACAGCCTGTTTCACGAAAAAATATTCAAACGAAACGACACCAATATTTTCGATTCTTTTGTCACGGGGGCGAAAGATGGATTCACTACCGGTTTGCGCGTACTGCCGTACATGATCGCCATGCTGGTCGCTCTGAGTATTTTCCGCAATTCAGGATTGATGAATATCGTGATGAGTGGCATCACCGCTCTGATGAATCTTTTCAATGTGGATCCGCAGGTCACCAACGCCATCCCGGTTGCGCTGATGCGGCCATTCAGCGCCGGTGGTTCCCGCGGATTCATGCTCGACGCCATGAAAACTTTCGGCCCTGACAGTCTGACGGGACAACTGTCTTGCCTCTTCCAGGGTGCCGCAGAAACCACATTCTATGTGATCGCTTTGTATTTCGGATCGGTGAGTGTGAAAGAAACGCGTTACACGCTCGGCATTATGTTGCTCGTGGACTTTGTTTGTGTGCTGACAGCCATTCTGGTTTGCAAACTTTACTTTTAACATCGGATACTTCCGAAAGCAAATTTCCCGAAGCAATCAGTTGCACACGCCCACACTTAAAAAGCGAACTCACTCAGGTTGGTGAAATTGAATTGATGGTCTGAAAACAACAAAGCATTTTCCTACTCAGGCACAGGCCAACGCACCTATACTTACCCGGGTACCCGGTAACTCAAGCAAAGCTTCCGCACAGGCAATCAATGTAGAGCCGGTAGTTACAACATCGTCAACCAGCAACACATGTTTCCCTGCGACCGCTGCAACCTGATGTACGGTAAATACCTTGTTCACATTCATGTAGCGCTCAAAGCGATGCTTCCGGGTCTGGGTTTCGGTTGCTTCGGTTTTTTTTAAAACATGCGGCCCGAATTTTATACCCATCGCCGTTGCAATACCTTCTGCAAAAAAATCACTCTGATTGTACCCACGCTTCCTTAATTTTTTCGGATGAAGCGGAACAGGGACTACAATGTCGGCAGAAGCATACGGTGTCGTATTCAGCAAATCATAACCGTACAATTCGCCAATCAACAAACCCACATCTTTCCTTCCTTTGTATTTAAGCTGATGAATCAATTGCTGAACTTTTTCTCCTTTCGAGAAGTGGTAATATCCGGATGCGGCCTCCACGTTTACCTTCCCCCAGAAATGTTTGACGACAGGATTTTCCGGTAGTAAATGGAATCGGGTCCGGGGCAAATGAAAACGGCAATGCGTGCACAGGCAGCGCTCATTCATCATCAGCGCCTTGCCGCATGCTGCACAGAGTTCGGGGAATACAAGCCAGAGCAGGTCATCAATCTTCTCCCGAAAAAAGGCCAGTGGTTGCCGCATACAAATCGTTTTCCCGGCGAAGGTAAGGCGCAGGGGCGAAATTAAAATCCAGGATATGCAGGTTATTAAACTAAGGATTGTAAATTCACACGGTCCTGTCGCTGCCAAATACCCGGCACAATGATGTCAATCATACCGGATGCATGCTGACTGATTACATTTGACAACACGAATGCACACCCTCCTTCATACCGGATTGCTCTCAGAAGAGGTACTGAAATACCGTGAACAATACGGAAAAAACTCCCTTTACTCAAAACGGAAGCACCCGTTTAGATTTTTTTATGATGTGGCAAAGGAGCCCATGATGATTTTGCTCATCCTGGCCTGTTTCATCTACTTTTTTACCGGGGAACACGAAGAAGGCTTCCTGATGCTTGTTTCCATTGGTATTGTTTCCGGCATTTCGATCTACCAGGAAATACGAAGCGGAAATGCGATAGACGCACTCAAACAAATGACGCAGCCCCTCATCATGGTTATCCGGAACGGAGAAAAACTATCCATTCCATCTGAAGACCTCGTGGTGAATGACCTGATCATTGTTGCCGAAGGAGAACACATTCCCGCAGATGCAACGATACTGGACTCAAACGATTGCTCTGTGAATGAAGCCATCCTCACAGGAGAATCTTTCCCAGTAGAAAAAAATGAAAAAGAACCGCTGATTTACGCGGGAACCGTTATGGTGAGCGGCCTTGCACATGCCCGTGTGACAGCAGTCGGACAATCCACACGATTGGGAAAGCTTGGCGAGTCAATGGAAGAAATCGAAAAAGAGAAAACACCATTGCAGCTGCAGATCAACTTGTTTGTACGGCGTATGGCCATGTTCGGCGGAATTGCATTCCTGTTCGTATGGGCATACAACTACATCGATTCACGAGACGTCGTTCACGGGCTGCTCCATGGACTCACACTGGCAATGGCTGTTCTTCCGGAAGAAATTCCCGTTGCACTTTCCACGTTCATGGCTCTCGGTGCCTACAGGATGATCCGTCATCATGTGCTTACCAAACATCCACAAACAGTTGAATCGCTCGGATCAGCAACCGTTATCTGTGTTGACAAAACGGGAACGCTGACAGAAAATAAGATGGTGCTTGTGGAAGTCTATGATCAGAAAAAAGACATCATTGTTTCCCTGGACAATTCGCAACCGGATGAAGAAGTAAAAACAATTCTCGAATATGCCATTTTGGCTTCCGAACCTGTTCCTTTCGACCCGATGGAGAAAGCAATACGCGAAGCTTTTCTTGCACACAATCCGGCCGTGCATCCCACGGAATTCCGAATGGTTCACGAATACCCTTTGTCGGGGGCTCTTCCGATGATGACACATATTTACGATCATCCGTCGGGAAGAAAAGTGATTGCCTGTAAAGGTGCTCCCGAAGGGCTACTGAATCATTCAACACTCTCCGCGGCTGAGCGAACCAATGTATTATCCAAGGTAGAATTACTCGCAGGCAAGGGGTACCGGATCTTAGGTGTCGCGCGTGCAACGGATGAAAGCAGCTCCTGGCCGGGTAGCCAGGATGACTTTGTGTGGCAATTCCTTGGTCTGGTTGTTTTCAGTGATCCGCCACGGAAGAATAGCGCCCATGTCATCGAAAGCTTTTACAATGCCGGAATTAAAGTAAAAATAATTACCGGTGACTTTCCTGCGACGGCAACCAGTATTTCCGCTAAAGTTGGCATCCGGAATCCTGAACGCATTCTCACAGGACTTGAAATCATGGCGATGAAAGAGGAAGAATTGCCGGAAGCCGTAGAGAAAGTTAATGTCTATGCACGGATGTTACCGGAAGCAAAACTTCGCGTTATCCAGGCATTGAAAAAAAACGGCGAAGTGGTAGCCATGACCGGAGACGGTGTCAATGACGGCCCGGCACTAAAGGCTGCGCACATCGGTGTAGCCATGGGGAAAAGAGGAAGTGAAATTGCCAGGCAGGCGGCATCGCTCGTGCTGATTGATGATAATCTGAGCAACATGGTCACCGCTATTGCCCTCGGACGTAAGATTTACACCAATTTGAAAAAGGCAATACAATACATTATTTCCATTCACATTCCGCTCATTTCCATTGTTACGCTTCCATTAATTTTAGGATGGAAATTCCCGAATATTTTTTCTCCGATTCACGTAATCTTTCTGGAACTCATCATGGGGCCAACCTGCAGCATAGCTTTCGAGAATGAACCGATGGAAAAAGATGCCATGTCGCTGAAACCGCGAAAAATGAGCAACACATTTTTTCACTGGAAAGAGCTTTCCCTCAGTATTGTCCAGGGATTGGCGATTACGGCCGGGCTCATGATTGTTATGTACGGATCGATACACGAAAATCAAACGGAGGCTGTCACAAGAACCCTGATTTTCTCAACACTTGTTTTTGCAAATATTTTACTGACATTAACCGGCCGTTCAAGAACGGAAACTCTGTATGCGGGCTTACGGACAAGGAACAATCTTATTCCGCTGATGATCCTGATCACACTTGCGATCTATGTTCTGTCCCTCAACTACCAACCACTTATGAATATTTTCGAATTCGTTCCTGTTGAGTGGAATGCTCTTGCAACCTGTGCACTGATCGCTTTCCTTTCCGTAATCTGGATCGAAGTTTTCAAGGTTATAAAAAACAAAAGTCATACGACTTCCCCGGTCTGAATCCCTCGTGGTACACTATTTTCTTTATACCACATCAATGCATTTTGCTTTTAAAACAGGACTGTGACTCTGTGTCCGGTCAGGTTCTGCAACTGATCCAAATTCATAAAGTGCACTTCTCAAAAACTCCTCTGGGTAATGAGTGTTGATTTTATTTTCATGCTGAAGTGTGAGCAAAGATATTGATGAAAGCAATTTACAGACTGACGAACAACAAAGTGGTTCAAAATAAATCAGGCCTCGAAAGCGGTTGATAGCGATTATTAATTAATTTAACAGCACCCGGAAGTGGTTATTTGAAGTGCATTCAATTCAGCGGCAGTATAACACGTGATACAACTGCCCTCCGGCTAAAGTCTGAAACTTCCTTCCGGTTTCCAATAGATAATGTAACCTGAAACGCATCATTCTTTACATTTGATTCCGCTGGAAAAACATTTCTAAAAACACGTATGGCTGACAAGGATCTGCGGCTCAACAACTATGACCTACTGAGAATACTTGCTGCCATCCAGGTGGTGATTAGTCATGGATTTCATCATCTTGGGCTGGACAAATCCAGTTTGTTTTTTCGATTGATAGAGTATTTTCCGGGTGTTCCCGTTTTTTTTACCATCAGCGGATTTCTCATTTCCGCTTCATTTGAAAAAAATCCTGAGCTGAAAAACTATTTCACAAATCGTGCACTGAGGATATTTCCGGGGCTGTGGGTTTGTATTCTATTCTCAATCCTTACTTCGGCTATTGTCGGGCATGTAAATTTTTTAAATCCTGTCACCCTTCCCTGGCTCATCGGACAATTCAGTTTTGTCCAGTTTTTTAATCCGGACTTTCTGCGTGGTTACGGTACGGGAGTCTTGAATGGCAGTCTGTGGACGATCACCGTTGAGCTACAATTCTACATCTTGCTTCCCCTGCTTTATCTGGTGATGAATAGAATAAAAAGCGGCAACATTTTCATCTGGTTCATGCTCGCCATTTTTTTTGCTTTGGCGGTTGTATTGGATTCTCTGCCATTTACAGAAACACAAAACAAATTCCTTGCGGTCACATTTCTGCCTCATTATTATATGTTCCTTGCCGGGATGCTGTTGCAAAGGCTGAACGTCTTCAGCTCCCATTTCATTTCAGGCCAAGGCATATTCTGGATGCTGCTGTTTCTCCTTTATTGTGTCTTTGTTCCAGACTTCGGAATGAAACCCTTTATTGGCAAACTTATCTTAGCCGTCCTGACTATCGCCGTCGCCTACACCCTTCCCGGTCTATCCAAAAAAATCCTAAAGGGAAATGATTGGTCCTATGGAACCTACATTTACCATATGCCTGTGATGAATATTATCGTAGAAAAAGGAATGACAGGGAATTACCTTGTATTTATTTATGCACTGCTGGCCACACTCACACTTGCCGGATTGTCATGGAAGCGTGTTGAAGAAAAATTCATCCGGATGAAAAAGAAGAGCCTTTTGAAATAGTTCATGGAATCATCGCTACTTTCCTGAAAAGAATAGTTCATTCGAAAAGAAAGTCGAATACTCTTTCGAGCCGTCTTGAAAATAAATCCCGGAACTGAGGACCTCATCTCCGGGATTTTATTTTTCAGGGAACTAATTCTCCGGGAATCCTGTTTTTCAATGGTCTGTCTTGATCACCTTAAACGTCTTTCTCTGATCCAGGCAAATAACATCCACAAAATACGTTCCGGCTGACAAATCAGCTCCGGCTTCGGCATAGCCGTTCACCTGATATTGTTTTTCAAGGATGCGGCCACTGATATCATACACTGAGATGTCGATTGTTTTTTCTGAAAGTATTCTGAAAGTATTCCGGAACGGATTCGGATAGATGTATACACCAAAATTATCCTTTGCCGGCTGAGATACGCCGTTGCAGGGATCAAATGTTACGTACACTGTATCCCTGGCCTGGCAACCGAATGTATTGCTTACCTGCACAGAAATTTCCCTGGTTCCGATACCTGTGCCCGAGCTGTCAACCTGAATAGAGGAAGACGTTGCTCCTGTAGACCAGAGAATAGAACTGAAACCCGATCCGGCATAGACAACGATTGTAGCATTCGCACACACCAAAGAATCATGTCCCAGATTAACAGCGGGTGCCGGATAAACTGTCATTGGTGAAGACGCAATTCCCAGACAACCGTTTTGAGATACACTGTAATTAATGGTATATGTTCCGGTTCCAATTTGAGGATTAAAGATTCCGTTGCTCACTCCTGTGCCGCTGTAAGAACCGCCTGCAGGGTTTCCACCGGAAAGGGTTATGGGAGCTCCGTTCACACAGGATGGTGAAAATGCTGACTGGGTAACTGCGGGAGGAGCATTTACGGTAATTTGTGATTGTGCCGAATTGGTGCATCCGTTCGCATTTGTATATGCATAGCTGATGGTTGTTGTACCAACTCCTGCGATTGACGGATTGAATGATGATCCAGACACACCCGTGCCGCTATACGTTCCGCCCGCCGGAGTTCCTCCGGAAAGATTGAATGGAGTTGTATTTGAACAGGTAGGTGTAAAATTCCCCAGGGGAAACCGATGGAAGAGGATTCACTACAATAGCTGACGTTGCGGAGGCCGAGCATCCGTTAGCATCAGAATAAGTATAGGTAATGATCGATGTCCCAACACCGGCTATCACAGGAAAGAAGTCCCCATTATTAACACCGTTTCCGGAATATTGTCCACCGGAAGGTACGCCGCCTGACAACACAAAAAATGCCGAGTTCGCACAAACTGAAGGGAACGATCCAAGAGTGACTACAGGGGCAGCCAGCACATTAAGGGAAGCTGCCGCTGAGTTCGAACAGCCATTTGCATCAGTATACGTGTAGGTTATTGTATGCACGCCAGCGCCTGCAATTGCAGGATTGAATGAACCATTGCTCACGCCGGCTCCGGAATATATTCCGCCCGCAGGGGAGCCTCCGGTGAGTGTTAGTGCAGATGCATTCAAACAAAGATCGCCAAATGTCCCTATGCTGACTGTCGGCAGCGGAAGGACTCTGATGAGCGAAGTATCCGAAGCAGAGCAGCCTCCAGTTGAATATTGATACGTAAGTATAAATGAACCTGCACCGACCGCAGATGGATTAAAACTTCCGGAATTCATTCCGGAGCCGGAATACGTTCCTCCTGCAGGTGAGCCCTGTGATAAAGTAACAGGACCTGTATTTACGCATACCGGAGCAAGATTTCCAAAACTTACTGCAGGAAACTGGTTTACAGAAACAGTGACCAACACCTGAGCAGTACACGCGCCACCGCTTGTTCCGGTCACAGTATAAGTCGTTGTCACTGCCGGTGTTGCTGTGATATCGGAATCTGTTGTTGAAGAAAGTCCGGTTGACGGGGACCACAGATAAGACACTGCCCCTCGTGCACTTAGTTGTGTTGAAGAGCCGGCACAGATTGAAGGAGAAGAAGCAGAAGCAGTCATGGAAAACCCGTTTGCGACAGCATTTGCCGTCGGGTTTCCAACATTTAAATAATTCGCCGCATATCCGATTCCATTGTATTCAACCACCTGAAAGTAATAGCGGATACCAAGACTCAGACCTGTGACTGTAACGGATGTTCCTGTTCCATTGTAAACGACATAATTTCCGGACCCAAGATCAGCACCATTACCCAGGTGTGCATCCGCAGCGTAATAATTTCCGTCTACCGGGAATGCGCTTACACCGGAACCAGCTCTGGCAATAACAATACGTCCATATCCATTGCCGGGGAGGAAGTTCAGTGTAAGGTCACTGCAATTCGCGTTTGTAACCTGAAGGGCAGAAGAATTTACACCCGGTTGTGTCGCAATGGAAGGCGACATCTTGGCTACATAAAAATCAGCAAGAGGATATCCCTGCAGGGTACTTGAACCGAAATATGCAGTGTCATTAAAAAATCCTGCTGTGTAAATATTCCCAATTGTATCCTGAGTAACGGCAAGGCCGGCATCCCTCTGTACACCGCCTCCGGGTTTAGCCCAGTTTACATTTCCTGCCGTATCGTACACAGCAATAAAGACATCGCGGTTTCCACGGGCTCCAACATACACACTGCCGAAATAACCATGATCGTCAATTTGTCCTGTTACATACAGTAAATTTTTACGTGCATCATAGGAACAGGCGTACGACATGTCTTCATAAGGACCACCTCCTCGTTTTGCCCATACAATATTTCCATTGGGATCGTATTTCACGACAAAAACATCAGCACTTCCTTCGGAAATCAATTGAGTTGATCCAAAATTAGCAGTGTCTTTAAAATATCCGGATATGTAAGCGTTACCGAGTTCATCCGTGGTGATTGCATTCGCACGCGTGGTATCGCAACACCCGCCTGCTGTGCGAACCCACTGAAAGTTACCATTGCTGTCATATTTTGCAATGAAGGCGCTGTTCTTTCCCTGGACTGTCACGTTGGTTCCACTGAAGTTAGCAGATTGTGTAATGGTCCCGGAAACAAAGACATTCCCCGAAAGATCGTAAGCCACACCCCTTCCCCGGTCTTCCCGCGTTCCACCAGCTTTTCGTACCCACAGGACGGTGCCATTTTCATCTGTTTTGGCAAGAAATATATCGTTGCTGCTTCCGCTGCTGGTCAGGTTGAAAGCATCAAAACTTGCATTCCCGGAAAAATATCCTGTGAGGTAACAATATCCATTCGGATCAACAGCAATTGCTTTTCCTTTGTCATCCCCGGTTCCTCCAAAACTTTTCGCCCATACAAAATCACCGCCGCTGGAATACTTCACAAAGAAAATATCATTCGCACCTTGCACCGTGAGTGAGTCACCAGCCTGGAAACCAATTTTAGTTTCGAATTCACCGGTATGATAACTGTTGTGATTCGCGTCCACGCCAACACCCCAGCTCACATCACCGCCGTTTCCTCCTGCATGTTTTACCCATTTCAGGTTGCCATCCGTGTCGTATTTACCGACAAGAATATCGTGTTTGCCGTTTGATGTGAGTGTCACATTTTCAAAGACAGCCGAATATTCGATCTGTCCGGAAATATAAACATTGCCGGAATCATCCGCGGCAATTCCATTTCCGTATTCAAATCCCTGGGAAACGCCCTTCTTTGCCCATAAAAAGGACTGTGCCAAAGCCTGGTTTTCGGTGAGCAAAAATAATCTGAATGCCAGTATACAACCGGCGATAAAAAAGTAGCGATTTTTCATAGTGTACATTATCACTCTAAAAACGGAAAGAACCCCGCCTGAGTTTTCACAAAATTATATCCGATCTGACGGTTTTATTACAGAAATCACTGAAAAAGATGAAAATCATGGAGTGTTCATGAAAATCCAGGAATACACAGGATTTCTTCAAGAAATGACTTCAAACTCTAAAAACAGACAAAGACCCTTTGGACAGATAACCAATAGTAAGATTGTGCATCTGGTAAATGAATCGCCTCATTGACTGCTAAAAAAATTATTGATTGGATAAAAAAACTACACCGGTTTTATCCGATGTATATTTACTTTAGTTTTCAGTCCATGCCTTACAACATTCGAATGAGTTGTTTTCACATCAAAACCCTCTACTTTTAAATCATTAAAAAAAGATTGGGCATAAGCACGGTTGGGTTCTGTCATCACCAATTCTCCGCCGGGCTTAATCAACACACGAAATGCATTCGTCAGGTCGGTGAAGGCACTGGATTCATAGGCAACATCCGCTGCGAGCACAAGATCAGCTGCAAAAGAAGGGACAGGATTGCGCCAGTCGAGAATTTTACATACAGCCGGGCTCGAATTGTTTAAGTCCCAATTGTGTTTTGCAAAAATTAAAGGTTCAGGGAGGTAATCGGTAAGCGCAACATTGGCTCCAAGTTTTCCGGCAACAATGCCAGGCAATCCCAGGCCGCAGCCGATTTCGAGAACATTCATTTTCGGATGAATGACAGAAGCTGATACCAGGTATTGAGCAAGCACAATTGCAGAAGGCCACAGATCCGCCCAGTAGGGAATGCGTTCATCCTGTACGTCCGGGTGTTCTTCCCCTTTTTTAATCAATTCGTTGAAGAGGTAATCGACATCGGAGATGATATCCAGTTTTATGGAAAGTTGGGAGAGGAAAATTATTTCCCGTTGGGTGGGATAGTCGGAAGGAAGCATCTGTGATAATTTCAAGCAAATCTGCAGGCAGGAAGGTAAGAGCACAGCGTAAAATCAGTGGAGGACAAGAAACTTTGTGGCAGCGAAACGACCTGATTGAACGGAACCTATAAAATACAGGCCGGCTGAAAATCCACTCACATCAATTCTGGTTTCCCTTCCGGAAAGCACGATCGATGTTATTGTTCTTCCATACATATCTTTTATTGTGAATGGTGTGGCAGTATGCCGCAACTGATCTTTCCATTTCAAGACCAGTACATCAGAGGCTGGAACCGGATAGACTTCAATTGAATTTGCAATGTGCATTTCCTGAACACCAGCTGAAGGATCCGTTTGCAAAAAGATTTGTGCACCGCCTCCATACAATCCATAGACAAGATCAACAAATCCGTCCTCATTCAGATCCGCTCCGCTTACCGTCATGAGAAAGCTGTATTTATTCCCCTGAATTTGCGAGAGCAATGTATCTTCCAAAGTGAATGTACCGTTCAGATTACCGTCAATATTTGAATAGGCAAAAACTTTTCCCTGCATACACGATACGATCAGGCGATACGACCCATTGTCATCAAAGAGAAATGGGGAAGAATATCCATCCGGAAATCCGGCTGTCTGCACAATGATTCCACCCAATGTATCGATTGTCGGGAGGTTGCTGAAAAAAGGAGCCACGCTTGTGCCGATATTTTCATAATAATTAAGGAAGCCATTTTTCTCACCAATGAGCAGATCGATTTTCCCGTCGCGGTTCAGGTCGGCCAATTGCGGAGTGCTGACATTACCGACATCAATGCCCATATATGCAGCTGCAGTATAGGTGAACTGCGCCGGCTGCCCCTGACCGGCAGTATTGTTGAAATAATACAATTGCCCGTCATCCGATCCAATTAATAAATCATCATCCTGATCTCCGTCAAGGTCTCCGAATGCAGGCAACAGCGGACCATTCAGAGACAAAGGAACAACGCCTGCATAATTTCGTGTAACAAATTCAAAAGCCGGCGCTGCAAGTGTTCCTGTATTTCTGTAGTAGGCAAGTCCGGACTCGACATTTCCTCCGCCTACAGACAAGGATTTGTACCCGATGATCAGATCTTTCAATCCATCTGCATCCGCGTCAAAGAATACAGGCGCCGCCCCTTCGCCCAGATCAATCATTTCTCCCTGTAAAAATTGATTTTGCTGGTAATTGAAAACAGGAACTGTGTTCGTCCCGGTATTTCTGTAATACAAGACGCCTTGTTTATTTTCAAATTCACGATTAGAAACCAGCAAATCTTTGACTCCGTCATGATCCGCATCTACATGCGCCGGGGAGGTAAAGGAAGAAAGGATTGCCGGCGTATTGTAAGAAGGGAACAAGGTATCCTGCGAAACCATTTGAGCTGCATTCGCTGTACCACCGTTCACGATGAGCAACGTGTTTACTGCCTGGGAATCTCCGATGAGAACGTCCTTGTCACCGTCGCCATCAATATCAATTGTACAAGCCTGCGCGTACGTGTCATCGCGCCGTGCAATCGTTTGTTCCATGAATTCTTCCGGGACAGCATTCATTATTGTACATCCGGAATTGAAGGTGCTTACCGCTACATTGGGGTAACTACCCGAGCGCAATGCGAAATGTCCCCAGGCATTCGTCTCCAGTACGTATTTATTGATCGAATCGCAAACGCCGAACTGTTCCATGCTCATATTTTTATAATAGGCGAATGAGCCCACACAAAAAAATTGTTGCCCGAGGATGTCCATGTCGCCATCGCCGTCGATATCGTTTAAGTCCGGGATAAGAAAACCACTGGCGAGGATATTTGAGATGGATCCTCCGCCATAATCTGCCTTGATCTGATTTTCAACGAGTGTAAAAATCAATTGTCCGGGTTGAGAGTCGTTTCGGTACTGCATGATGCCGTTGTTGCTGAGGGGTACGGTGAACAAATCCTCTTTCCCGTCACAATTGTAATCGTACAAGATAGCCCAGCCTCTCATTTCCGGAAATTGTGCGGCATATTCGGGAGAATAACGGTACGAGTTTGTTCCGCCGGTACCAGTATTGACAAACGTCATCACCCTGTTGTTTGACATGTCGAAAACAAAGAGATCCTTCAGTCCATCGGAATTCAAATCGATTTCCGAAAACCTGGGGAAATTAATTCCTCCCGCCCAGGGAAACAAAAGCGCATGACTTGCTTCAGTAACCGGAATAGAATCTGCCAATCTGAAATTAAGGGGTTGTTGGGAAATTACCAGAAAAGGACAGAGGGTCAGCAGGAATGCGACAACTTTTTTCATTGAACCGATTTGAATGTGAAGGTACAATTTGCCGGAAAGTTTTGGGCACAAAAAAACCGGGAATCATGAACAGTGCTTCCACCCTCCCGATTCCCGGACTTTTCGATTGCCCGCCTAGCGGATCGTTATCTTCCCTGTATGGGTTTCGCCTGTTACACTATTCAGCAGGCGGAAGAAATACAGTCCAGCAGCAAGGTTGCCCTTGTTCAGGATGTACTGCTCTTCAGTTGTCGCTGTTTTTACAACAACCTTTCCGGAAATATCCGTGAGCAGGATCAGCACACGTTCGGCTTTTGCATTACTGAAAACAAACCGGCCCGATTTATCCATCGGATTCGGATAGAACTGTACGGCATTGTCGATTTGAACCACCGGATCAAGGCCCACAGGAATCTGATTTACCAGTGTATTCCAGGTAATATTTGTTTCAATAGCCGGATTCTGGTCGAAGTAAATGAAGGCCTGGTTCTCGATTCTTGTCGGATCCGGTAATCCTGACAAAGGATGAATGCGGTAACGGATATAACCGTGGCTGTTCGGTTCATCCACATTGCTGTCCGGGAGCAGAATGTTGTTGAACAGGAATGTCACCGCACGGTTGCTGTCGATTTGCACTTCAGCGGAGTGGCTGGTTGCCAATAATTCAAAGGTGGACAAATCCAGGGACACATCCAGCGTATCCCGGATAAATACCGTGAATGCCGTATCATTTCCGGAATTCTGGAAGCGGATCAGGTAGTCAAGGGAATCACTCATGAGCGTGTAATGCATCAGGTCATCCACTCCTTCAGGGGTTACGGCTTTGTCGTTCGGATCGAATGAACAGCGTACTCCTGTCTGATACCGTGGCGCACTGTATGAATATTGGATGGCTCCCAATCCGTCCGTTACATCAATGTGCGTATCGAACCAAACCGTGGAACCGACACCAGGATTCATCATTGTTACCGCGATGGACCGGGTTTCAAAAGGCTGCAGATTACTGAAATTCCAGAATGTGGTATCACCGTTCCAGGCGCTGCGCGGCGGATTGGCATAACTGAAGATCACATTCGGACTATGAATCATGTACACTGTTCCCTGGGCGACAACATTACTGGTATTCGTGAATGTCACATAAGAGGTTACATTCTGGTTGCAGCGCATGAATGCATTGTTAAAATAGATATTGGCTGTATAATCCGGAAGCGCAGAGCGCAATGCAAAATCAAATCCGCTTTGGTTGCCTGTATTTGTGAATGAATACGAAGGCTGACTGGAAAGCACATATTGTCCGGATGTCGATACCCACGATAAAGTATGCGTACCAAGTGCCGCGCCGAAAGTGAAATCACCGTTCGCATCCGAGAATGCGAAGGAATTATCCGGGATCAGCGATGCTTTCTGGGAATGGATCGGCAATTCACCGGTATCAAACTGCCCGTTATTATTCGCATCATAGAAAATATGTCCTGTCAGGTAGGAAGGAGGGGCAGTGACTTGCAATGCATTCTCAAGATACCAAACACCGTTACCGATACTTAACCTCAGCCTGAACGTTCCGACAGGCATGTTCAGGGGTACAGTAAAGAGTATCTGGGCCCGGTTTGTGTCTAAAACTGTAAATGAATTATTATTTATAAAATAGGAATATCCGGTGCTTTGATCTACCCAATAACCATATGAAATATTGCCCCAGGGATTCGGTCCGGTAAGGAATAGATCACGCGATACTACAATTGCATTCAGTGTTTGCCCCTGGAAAGCTGTTCCGGGTGACGCACTTACCAATCCGTCAATACCACCGAAATCCAGCCCGGTTTGATTTGCGCTGTTGACATTTATTGTATAGCTGGCAGAATCAGAGTTGAGTACATACGCCGTCGTACTATTGTTCAGCCATGTGATGGTATAGGTACCATTCATTACACCAAATGTATAATCGCCGTTTGCATCCGTATAGACTGAAGTATTTCCCGGTGTCAACGTTAAATACTGATTGCTAAGCCCGGTATCACCGGCATCATACACCCCGTTGAAATTTGCATCGTAATAGACTTTACCGGAGAGGTAGGCATCAGGCGGTGTGATCGTAAAGCAAGCAGGCAGCGTATAGGTCTGCAAGTTTGTTCCCCAGTTGAACGTATCGGTCGTTGTTACCTTCAAATCATAAACTCCGGTAACAGCAGTTCCGGAAATATTAAAAAGAAGGTCCGCCGTATTTGCATCAATTGCAGTACAGCTATTTCCCCATCCATAACTCATCATGTCGAGGATGGTAATGACATTCGCGCCTTGTTGCAGGATAACTTCATAAATATTCCCGCTGGGTGTTATCGACGTTTGAAATAAACCGCTCGAAGTAATGGTCGTTGCTAAATTCTGTTGTGACGCGAAACCAGTATTTGGGTTTATTCCGGTCAACTGTGCACTGGCGGAAAATGCAAGCAACATGAAAAGTACAGAAGTGTAGAGTAGTTTCATAATGGAAGGATTTTTAGAAAGAAAACGCTGAAAGGTAAAAAAAGCGATGTTTCTTTCAATTCGCTTATTGTTCAATGCGCTGAAATTATTGGCGAACTACGACCGGGGATCGAAAAATGTGCGAAATTGATTAAAATTTGAGGACAAAGTAAAAGAAAAAATTGGCGAAATTTTAATGAAAATTTCCCGAATTTGAATTTTACCGCGTTCCCGGGGAAACCCATCAACGGATATACACTGTCTTTCTATTTACAAACTCCATCATCCCTTCCTTTGAAAGTTCACGTCCATAACCACTGCGCTTGATCCCTCCAAAAGGAAGAGCAGGATCTGACCTCACGAAGTCATTCACAAAAACATTTCCGGCTTCGAATAATGGTATCAGCCTTTTGGCATGTGGTACGTTTCCGGTCCAGAGTGAAGCTCCAAGGCCATAAACAGAATCATTGGCGATCCCGATGGCGTCTTCTTCATTCTTCGCTGTTATTACAGTCCAGACAGGACCGAACACTTCTTCCTCGTAACATCTCATTCCAGGCCCTGTTCCGGTAAGCACTACAGGCTGCACAAAATTTTCAGTTCCGGCAGGAACTTTCATTCCAAAATGTGCAATTGCCCCCTGGCGGATGGAATCACTCACCTGCATCCTGACTTTGTCTGCCAGGTCCTTTCGTGCAAGCGGCCCGATATCGGAAGCAGGATCCAATGGATCACCCACGATCAACTTTAGGACGCCTGCAATGAGTGCGGCAACTGCGACATTTTCTGTCCCGAGTGGGGCGGCCCGTACAAGCTCAAGCCACG
>DAORHY010000032.1:0-17579 GCA_035438225.1 Bacteroidia bacterium | reverse complement strand
CTGTATTTGTTCGCCGGAAAAATTGGGATCGTGGCGAAGGGAATTTGACAATTCATATTCGACATCAGAAAAAGGGATTGCAAAGCGCCTTTTCTTTTGGTTCAGAAAAGTGAGCGATTCATTTGTTGCAATACGGTATAACCAGGTATAAAGTTGTGAGTCTTCCCGGAAACCTTCCAACGATTTCCAGACCTTAATAAAGACATTCTGAATTATATCGTTTGCGTCATCGTGATCAATCACAATCCTGCGGATATGCCAGTACAATCTTTGCTGATACTTTCGTACAAGCAAATTAAAAGCAAAGTGCCGGGTGGTTTCTACCCGAAACTGCTGGAGCAATTCAATGTCTGTGTATTCAGTCATTCTAAATTTTAAGCCCCGGCAGCATTCCGGAGTGGATCAGGAGTGGGTAAATTCCGGTTTCTTTCTTTTGATGGCCTTTTCCGCAGCAAGCACAAGGTTTTCAGCTTCCAGTCCATATTTTTTCATCAGCTGTTCCGGGGTACCGCTTTCACCAAAGGAGTCATTCACTGCCACATATTCCAACGGAGCAGGATGATTGCGTGTGAATACCTGTGCAATTGCATCACCGAGGCCGCCGTTTGCCTGATGTTCTTCTGCACTAACGGCACAGCCTGTTTTCCGTACGGAACGTAAGACTGCTTCTTCATCCAGTGGTTTAATCGTATGTATGTTGATTATTTCAGCACTGATTCCTTTGGCTTCGAGTATTTCACAAGCTTCAAGTGCTTTCCAGACAAGATGTCCGGTTGCGAAAATGGTGACATCGCTGCCTTCGTTCAGAAGGATGGATTTTCCGATTTCAAACGGCAGGTCAGCCGGTGTAAAGTTGGGTACAACCGGACGGCCAAATCTGAGGTACACAGGCCCCTGGTGTTTTGCAATGGCAAGGGTTGCTGCTTTTGTTTGATTGAAGTCGCAGGTATTGATCACAACCATTCCGGGCAGCATGCGCATCATCCCGATATCTTCCAGGATCTGGTGAGTTGCTCCGTCTTCTCCCAAGGTGATACCTGCATGGGATGCGCAGATTTTTACATTCTTGCCGGAATAAGCAATGGACTGACGGATCTGGTCATAGACCCTTCCGGTAGAAAAGTTTGCAAATGTTCCGGTGAATGGAATTTTTCCGCCGATAGTCATTCCGGCTGCGATTCCCATCATGTTGGCTTCCGCTATTCCGATTTGAAAAAACCGGTTTGGAAACTCTTTTTCAAAAGCGTCCATTTTCAGGGAACCCGTGAGGTCAGCGCACAAGGCAACAACATCCGGGTTGCTGCGGCCGAGTTCAAGGAGTCCGGCTCCAAAACCGGAACGGGTATCTTTCTTTTCTGTGTAAGGATATTTTTTCATGTGCTATGGTTTTCTTGCAGGCGACAATTAATTTAAAACGATGATATTGGATTCCGAAGAAACCACTGAGAAATCTTTCTCTATTGTGTAAATGGATTCTTTGGAATTTTTAGGCCGGAAAACAACATGGTATTTTCCGGGTTGCAGTACAACCGTTTCTTTGTTCAGATTTTCATCCAGGTTATAGATCCAGCGCAATTTGTCTTTCTCTTCAACATAGATACTTCCGAAACCCTGGTTGTTCGTGATCAGCGTAACCATACCCGGACGCGGGATCTGAAGCGTGGTCGTTTTACTCTGACTGATATCAATATTTTCCAGGTTGATTCTGGGGAGGGTGAGGATTTCCATGTCGTATTTACCGACTAGGTACTTTTCTGTTGTATTAAAATCCTGAACAGTCAGCGTTTTCATTTCACCATGCTGTCGAATGATGGCCAGCGGTTTTTTAACTTCTGAAGTCCCGTCATATTTCAATGTCAGAAATCCCTGGGGCGCGTCAATTCCAACAAGGGTATGCTTACCGGGAGTGAGTACAACAGAATCCAGGGATACTGCCGGAACCGTGTGTACTACAATCTTATAAATGGGTAGGGGATCAATGACAAGTGTGTCCGGATTTCCTTTTGCGTTGAGCGTGTGGATGTAATTGTATTTTATTTCGCCACTGAAACGATCATAAAATGTCATGTTGACATTCGTTTCCGTTGGATTGTGCAAAATATCCAGCAGGTTCACCTGCATGGTTGTGGAATTTAATGCCTGCGAGATAACTACATCGAGTGCTTGTTTGAAAGTAACTTCATTGGTGGCATCGAAATAGCGGCCGACACAATCAAATGTTTTTTTCCAGGATTCATCGATGCCCATACCGATGACAAATGGTTTCAGAAAAATTCCTTTTTTCTGCAGGGCAAGTGAAATGGCACAAGGGTCGCCGCCACATTCTTCAATCCCATCGGTGACGAGAATAATGATGTTGCGTGAAGGACTTTGAGGGAAATCGTTCCCGCAAAGCTCCAGCGAACGTGCTATCGGAGTGGTTCCTTTCGGGACAAGGTTCTTCAGTACCTGCTGAATGGTTGAAATGTTTCCTTTTGAAAACGGCACTTCCAGCCGGCTGTCATCACAATCTTGCGGTGGATAGGGTTTCTGGTGGCCGTACACACGGAGTGCGAGTTCGATATTGTCGATGTAACGCAAGCTGTCCAGCACTTTGTTCATCAGGGAACGGGCAACATCAATCTTTGCACCGCTCTGCCATCGGCCATACATACTTTGGGAGGCATCAAAGAGAAACTCGATACGGGTAAGGGTAGGAGCTTTCAATTTTTTATTTCCCTGTGAAAAGGAAGTAGTGTGTAAGCAGGAAAGGCAAATCAACAACACACTAAACCGGAAAGGCAAGGACAGACCGGAAAGAATCGAAGGATGAATTCCTCGCTTTACGTGCACGACAATCAGCTTAAAGAGTTGACCGGTGATCATCCTGACATTACCGTATTTCATAGGGGGGATTTCAAAATCCGAAAAAATTGCAGCTCTAAAAATCGCCAAGGGTTTCTTCCAGCTGAGCCAATGCTGTTTTGGTTTGTTCTGCATTGGGAGCAACACCGTGCCATTTATGCGTATGCATCATGAAGTCAACTCCCTGTCCCATGATAGTTTTCATGAGGATCATCACCGGTTTGTTTTTTCCTGTTCTGGATTTAGCCTCCGTGAGCGTTTTGATTACATCCTGCATGTCATTGCCTTCCATCTGCAGCACATCCCAGCCGAAACTTTCAAATTTCGGACGCAGGTCGCCATAGGGCATTACCTGTTCGATGGAGCCGTCAATTTGCTGATTGTTCACATCAACAGTGACAATCAGGTTGTCGGTTTTTTTTGCGCCGGCATACATGGCAGCTTCCCAAACCTGTCCTTCTTCCATTTCACCGTCGCCGCAGAGACAGTAAACAAGGGTATTTTCACCATTCAGTTTTTTAGTAATTGCAGCACCGATGGCTACACTCATTCCCTGTCCGAGGGAGCCGCTTGCGACCCGTATTCCCGGAAGGTTTTCATGTGTTGCGGGATGACCCTGCAGCCTTGTGTTGATCAAACGGAACGTCGAAAGTTCCTTCACATCGAAATAACCGGAACGGGCAAGTACACTGTACCATAAGGGTGAAATATGGCCGTTGCTCAGGAAAAAAAGATCTTCGGATTTGCCATCCATTGAAAATTTGTCGGGACGATGATTCAGGATACCGAAGTAGAGCCCAACCAGAAAATCAGCACAACCGAGGGATCCGCCAGGATGCCCGGAATTGGCGCCATTTACCTGACGAATAATATCTCTTCTGACTTGTGAAGCAATTTTCTTAAGTTCATCAATAGTGCGCATAATGGAGGAATAAACCTGAATTTAGTGAGTAGAATACCTGAAATTCAAAAGTAGGTTTTCTGTAGCTTGAAAAAAGCTGTGATTCCAGTGTTTTTTCAAGAAAATATCAACAAAAAAAGAAACGAAAAGCCATAGAAATTATTGAAAATCAAGGATGAAAAGCGAATGTCAACTCCTAATACTCTCCCATAAATTCATCCAGATCCCTGCGTTCTCTCTTGGTGGGCCTTCCGGTGCCCGGGTCCCTGAAAATAGTGACTCTGGATGCTCTGGATTTGTACGCCTCAATCTCTTCCGGAGGAGTGAGGTCTTCGGCATATTCAGGGACAAGTTTCGCATTTAAGCGGTTCACAGTGAGTTGCAAGACTTTCAGGGTTTTTATTAAGCCTGTTCGTTTCAACTTGATTTCTTCCCCGATTTTGATATGACGCGAGGGTTTGACTGCCTGACCCTGGATGATGATTTTTCCCTGTTCGCAGGCTGTGGTGGCCAGGGTACGCGTCTTGTACTGCCGGACAGCCCAAAGCCATTTGTCTACGCGAACCAGTGCCGGAGTTTCCATCAGAACAAAGGTAAAATATTCACATCAATCTATATCTTCGCGGTACATTCGAATTTTTCATATGGCTTCAGATTGGATTAAGAAAAGATTTACTCATCAGTTTGTCCTGGTGGCATTGATTGTTGCAGCCGTAATGATCATGTACACCCTCAGCCCTTTCCTGGATGCAATTCTTGGATCAATCATATTGTACGTGCTATTTCGTCCGGTCATGCGAAATTTACTGGATCAGAGGAAGTGGAAAAAAGGACTGGCAGCCTTATCAATCATTTTACTCGCACTGGTTCTGGTGCTGGTTCCGATTTTGGTGATGAGTTATATGATCATACCAAAGTTGTCCATTTTTTTCAGTGAAGGTTCGATTACGATGAAAGTACTGAAAGATGCGGATATAAGCTTTCAGCAACTGACCGGTTTTCGTCTGATGACTTCGGAGAATATTACCAAATTGCAATCGGAAGCAGCCGGCTTTATCACCAATTTCCTGGGGCAATCGATGATTATCCTTACCAATGTCCTCCTTTTGTTTTTCTTTTTCTATTATATGCTCACCAATACCGGGCGGATTGAAAAGCTGATGGATGAATATCTTCCGTTTTCCCAGGATAAGATCGACAGGTTTTCAAAGGAACTTGAGTCGCAAACCTTCAGTAATGCACTCGGCTCCCCGTTGCTGGCAATTATTCAGGCATTGTCAGCAGCGCTTGGATATTGGATTTTTGGTTTGCCCGATCCTTTGTTCTGGGGAGTAATGACCGGCTTTTTCTCATTCTTTCCTGTTGTCGGCTCGGTGCTGATCTGGCTGCCGGCAGCAATTTATCAATTGTCCGCAGGTTATATCTGGCAAGGAGCGGCAATTGCAATCTATGGTATTGCAATCATCAGTACGATTGATAATATTTTCCGTTTTATTTTTCAAAAGAAATTCGCCGACGTACATCCTGTAATCACGATTGTAGGTGTGATCAGCGGATTGCAGTTGTTTGGAGTCTCCGGAATCATATTCGGCCCGCTTTTGCTTTCGTATTTTCTGATATTAATGAAAATATTTAAGGAAGAATACCTGTCGAATTGAGAAACGCTGCTTTGTTTTACGGAAATTTATTCGGCAAAAAGAAAACCCGAACAGTGCTATTCTCCGTCGAAAAGATCCGCCTTCGAGGCCGGTCTTTTTTTCTCTTGCCAGGAAAAACCTTTCAGGCGAAGTTCTGAAGTTGACAATTCATGAATCGGGTACATCGTGCCGTCAGGATCGTTTTGCAGGGTAATGCTTTTGACCTTACTCTGATTTACAAAAATTATCATGTCACTGCAGTCTGCGCGATTCACAGCGAAATTCTGCTCGTGTTTATTCTTCGCATAATAGATTGTTTGCCCATTGCCTTCAACATCGATGCGGTACAATTCATTTTTTTCAAAAAAACCAGTCATCCGTTTTCCCCTGATTTGATTGAAGCGTGTAGAATCAAGGATGGCATGCAGAGTACTGTCAGCTTTTGAAGTGATGAATGCATTGTTCACAAGCAGTATCCTGCTTATTTCTGAATTCGCAGTTTGGAGTGTTACTGAATCAGCGGTAAGCTGATTTAATCCGGACCACAATATGGGATTGGAATACAAGCGGATGGTGGAATCCCGGTAATTGTATACCAGTGAATCACAGGAGCCCTGGAAATCGGGTTTGTAAAGTTTCACATGGTGAAAGGCAAACATATTTTTTTTCTTCTGCAAAGTGTCTCCTTCCGTTTTTTGACCCGTTGCCAGCAATGTATCTCCATGGAGGAACAAAGTATCCTTATCAAAAATCTGTGACATCACGGCATGGCCGGTAACCCAGGACGAATCTGTCAGTTCATGATGTTCGCCGTAATCGCCAGCAATAATAATCTTGTTTGCAGAATCACGAATCGAAACATTTCCGAAAACCCGTCCCACACCTGTGTTCCGGTCATACAGGACGGAATCTCCCTGCAAGGTCTGTGTTCCTGTTTGCAAATAAGAGTTTTTGTGAAAAGAGGATGTTTGATTCAGGGTGTTGTACCATCCATTTTCACAGTAAATCACATTGGTTTTAGAATACAGACGCGTAGGACCGAGGAACCATGCGACTTTGTCAATCGTATTGTAACGAAGTGTATCTCCGGTCATCCGGTACCGGGGATTTACCAGAAGCACATTTTCACGAAAATACATGTCATGGCTGCTGCTATAGTAATAACCCAGCTTACTGGTGAGAGTGTTTTCTCCGTCAACGATGTTGGCACTGTCGCGGTAGGAGGCAATTTCAGCATCCATATCATAATTCAGCTGAGATGTACGTAAGGTCATTCGCCGGTCACTCAGTTCGACATCTTCAAACACTTGTGCTTGTCTGGTATTCCCGTCATAGAGCAAACGCTTTCCGGTAAGTGTGAAGGTATCTCCCTGTGTGATCCGGATGTTGTGGAAAGCTTCCAGGCGGTTTTCGTCGCGGTAGAGGTAAGCGCTATCGCAGTACATGACTGCATTTTCATGCCTGAAAGCAACGTTTCCGATGAGGCGCGTGGCTTTTGCATTCAGGCTCTGATCGAATTCACTGACATCTGCATTTAAAATTTCTATTTTTCGGATTTGCTGTGAAAAAACAGGAAAAAAGGAGCAAAGCAGAAGAACAAAACCAAGAAAAGTGACCGGGACAAAACGCTTTACCATAGGGCTTGCAAACATAAGAAAGGAATTCCGGAAGTTCACACGGGAATTGGAAACGAAACGCAAAAAAGACCTTACGGTAATTTGACGATTTTAACGCATTGCCAGGTTGCCATCTTTCATGTAATTAAACACCATCAGGCTTACATCGGCCAATACTTTCGGCAATGCCAGGTGATCCGGGCCTTTGGTCATCACCGTCAGGATATAGGGCCGGTCTTTAAAATAAAAAATCCCTGTTTCGTGCAATTGTTGAGAGCCGGCGTAAAAACGTTCTCCGAATTTTCTGGCAATTTTAAAAGAAGGATCAATCAGACTGGCAATCCCTTCCTTGTATGCGCTCTGTGAAAGAAGCTGCAAAGCGAATTCGGAGGATTCAGGTTCCAGTATGGAAGAGTTGAAGAGTACCCGCAAAATACGTGTGCATTGCTCGCATGTAAATTCATAGTTCATCTGACCTTTTTCAGGTACGGGAAGGTCCAGGTCTTTCAGGATTCGCTTGTACAGATCAAAATCCACCTGGCTGTTCAGCAATACCGCTGCATCGTTGTCGGAATGAATGATCATTTGGGCAATGAGGTCCCTTACTTTGTAATACGAACCCGGGACGAGTGATTTACCGGTCAGTGTTTGTTCCGGAATCTCACCAAAATGCCTAGCCAGCAGAATTTTCTTGTCCAGTATCGACGGATTGTTTTCAGCCGCTTTCAGGTAACAGATCATGGTTACAACCTTCATGATGCTTCCGGGACTATAGGTCTCCGATGCATTAATGGCGAACCATTTTCCATCCGTTTGCTGCCGGAACATGACGGAGGCGCTTTGAATGGTACCACGCGATTTTTGTTGCTCAAGGTATGTGCTCAAATTATTCTTGAGGTTAATAAAACTCTGCTCTTCACTGGAAACATCTACCAGTAACACGGGTTTTGTCAGTTCGAAATGATTCTGACGCATGATTTCCACACCGCAGTTGTTTTTTTCAGATACCCTTTCGATTACTTTAGCAGGCCTTTGATAGAGCCATGTAAAAGCAGAGCCAAAAAGCAATAGAATCAATAAAAAATAATAGATTGGAATCCTTCGGGTTAAAAATTTCATATTGCGGAGAACGCTCTTGCCCCCCGGAAAAGCGAATGTTCAAACTTATTCCAATAATTTGGAGTCAGAATGAATTATTTTTGAAGATTAACTTTGTTTTTTATTTCCTTGCAGCGTGTTCTGGTACTTTAACAAGCATTCAAATTGAATCAAAATACTCAAGTTCTTGTTGATGTGGTACTTCCTTTGGCGGTAACACAGTATTTTACCTATAAAGTCCCGGAAGAATTTTCATCCGATGTTGCCCCGGGGAAGCGGGTGATAGTGCCTTTTGGCAAACAACGGATTTTTGCTGCCCTGATAAAAAATGTTCGTACGGTTGCCGGGCTGACAGATGATTACAAAACAGTTCAAAGTGTTTTGGATGAAAATGCCATTGTAAACTCCTTTCAGTTTCAATTATGGGACTGGATATCAGAATATTATTTATGTCAGGTCGGGGAGGTGATGAATGCAGCATTGCCGCCGGGTTTAAAATTGCAGAGTGAAACAAAAGTTACGCTGAATCCTGCCTTTGATCCAGAAGGCATGGAGATGGATTCGTCTGAACAGTTGTTGCATGAGACACTCCTCTCCAGGCAGGAGATGCGAATTGATGAAGTTGCCGAAGTGCTCAGAAAAAAATCCGTCCACCTTTTATTGAAACGCATGCTTGAGAAGGGCATGGTAATTTTATCGGAGGAAATTGAGGAAAGGTATAAACCGAAAAAGGAAACGAGAATTCGCCTGAGCCCGGCTTTCGAATCGGATGCATCCCTGCATGAGTTATTCCGGGAATACGAACAGGATAAACGCAAAGCAAAGCAGTTGGAAGCGCTCATGATTTTTTTGAAATTACTTTACCAGAAGGCGGAAAAGGATTTTGTGAAAAAGAATGACCTCCTGAAAGAGGAATCGTTATCAACCTCAGCCTTGCATACTTTGATCAAGAATAATATTTTGAAGGAGTGGGAGGTCCGGGTTGACCGGTTACCGGTTGCAACAGGAGAGCAGGTTGCTCCGTATGTTTTGAGTGAAGCTCAGCAGCTTTCGCTGGATGAAATAAAAAATGAATTCCGGGAAAAGGAAGTTGCACTGCTTCATGGCGTCACCTCCAGTGGCAAAACGGAAGTTTATATTCACCTGATCGAAGAGACAATCCGTTCTGGTAAACAGGTTTTGTACCTGCTGCCGGAAATCGCATTGACGACACAAATCATCACGCGGCTTCGAAGACATTTTGGCGACCGTGTAGGTGTGTATCATTCGAGGTACAGCAGCAACGAACGAATCGAAGTCTGGAACCAGGTAAACCGGTTTGGAGAAGAGGGTTCCGGAGGTCCATTACTGAAATCACAGATTGTACTTGGTGCACGTTCTGCAATGTTCCTGCCGTTCAGCCGTCTTGGCCTGGTGATCGTTGACGAAGAACACGATTCATCCTATAAGCAGAATGATCCGGCGCCCCGCTACAATGGACGGGATACAGCCGTGGTCCTGGCAGGATTTCACGGAGCAAAAGTTGTTCTGGGTTCTGCAACACCTTCGCTGGAGAGCTATTACAATGCGACGGCAGGAAGGTACGGACTTGTACGTTTGAACCAGCGTTTTGGCGGTGTTCTCATGCCGGAAATTGTTGTTGCTGACGTGAAGGAAGCGACGCGGAAAAGGATCATGAAATCTCATTTCACTCCGGAGTTGATCCAGTCGGTGGACCTGGCATTGAAGAACCGGGAGCAGGTGATACTTTTTCAAAACAGAAGAGGATTTTCACCCTACCTCGAATGCAGGCAATGCAACTGGATACCCAATTGTAAAAATTGTTCAGTAACCCTCACGTATCATAAACAAAGTCACCAGCTGAAATGTCATTATTGCGGATATGGTCAGCATGTTCCTGCAGCCTGCTTTCAATGCGGGGACCATCACCTGGAAGTAAAAGGGTTCGGTACGGAAAAAATAGAAGAGGAGATCGCAATATTTTTTCCGGAAGCACGGATCGCCAGGATGGACCTGGATGCAACGCGTTCCAGGCTATCCTTTCACCGTATCATCACGGATTTTGAAGAGCAGAGAATTGACATCCTTGTGGGTACTCAAATGGTCACGAAGGGACTTGATTTTGATAATGTGAGTACAGTCGGAATCATCAATGCAGATCAATTGCTCAACTTTCCCGACTTCAGATCCCATGAACGCAGTTACCAGCTGATGGCTCAGGTCAGCGGAAGATCAGGAAGAAAACAGAAACAGGGAAGGGTCATCATCCAGACCCAACAGCCGAATCACTGGGTGATCCGGGATGTGATTAAAAATGATTACGAAGCCTTTTACAAACGCGACCTTTACGAACGACACAAGTTCAATTATCCTCCGCATTCCAGGCTTGTGGAAATCATCATTCGTCACAAGGATTCAGATGTTGTACAGGAAGCAGCAGGCACCTTTGCCGCGATGCTCAAGAATAAACTCGGACAACGGGTGATTGGGCCCCACATTCCCTTGATCTCAAGAATACGGAACCTTTATCACCGTGTGGTGATCATTAAAATTGAACGGGAAATATCATCGAAAGATGCCAAGAATAAAATCCGGGAATGCATGGCTGCATTTTATGCGAACAGGGAACACCATCCCGTCCAGATGCATGTAGATGTTGATCCTATGTAAAATACCAATGCTTCGAAGGGTAAAGAAGAAATGAATGCTATCCTTTTCCAAATGTGGAATTCCTGCGGATTGATTTACTAAAAGGTTGATCAATGTAGTAATAATCAAAAAAGCCATCCCGAGAGGAGTGGCTTTTTTCTACTATTTCCGGATCAGCTGAATGAATCCGTGCAATTCATTTTTCCGGGTATGCATGACATAATAATAAGTTCCTTCTGAACATTCCGTACCGTTGTTGTCAACTCCGTCCCACACAAAATCCGGATCAGAGGATTCAAAAACAATTTTTCCCCAACGGTTATAAATTTTAAAATAAAATTCTGCGAAATTACAGAGGTCCTCGATGTAATATGTATCATTCTTAGAGTCGTTGTTCGGAGTGAATACGTTCGGTATTTTCAGTAAATATTCGCAGCCCCTGTAAATCACCAGCACTGAATCTCTTCCGGAACAACCCGAACTTCCATAACCGACATCAACTGTGTAAAGTTGTGTAGTACCTGTTGTCGTGGCATAAAATGTTGTGCTGCTGAGTGGATCTCCGTTCACCAGGGAAGCAGGGTTCCAGGCATAGGTGTAAGTGGTTCCTGAAGGCCCATTTGCCTGAACATGAAGGGTGTCAAATTCTTCATCACTTACGATGATTGTATCTTCAAGGATATCCACAGAAACCAGGGAAGTGACTTCAATGGTATCCGAGTTGGGAACCTGTATGTAGCAAAAAGCTCCGCTTATCGGCATTACAAATCCAAGGTACAACCTCGGAATAAAGTTGTTTACAGCAGTGTATGTATGGGTTACTGTATCTTCCGAAGTACTTGGGATTACTGTCCCGTCACCGAAATCCCAGGCATACAAATTTGAATTTGTAGCAATTCCATTAAACGTGACGGTGAGCGGACGGCAGCCTGAATCGGGTGCCAGTGTATAAGTACCTGTAGGTCCAGGAACCACAACCAGGTCGGGTTGACGCACCGAATCAATGCATCCGAATTGATTGACGACTGTCAAGGCGACATCGTAAGATCCTGATGGAACGGAATAGTAGTTTACATAGGTGGATAGTGAAGTGTTTAAATTCTGAGTGTAATCGAGGTCCCATGAATAGGTACCCATATAACTATTGGAATCGGAAGTAAAGACAGCATACACCTGGGCTTGTTTGATCCCGTTTGTTTCAACGCAAGTATCCTGCAAAGACCAATGGAAGCTTGCAGGTGTTGTATAAACAAAAATATCTTTTCGTATGGAGTCAGTACAATTATTGGCGTCAGTAGTGATCAGTAAAACCGAATAACTTCCGTTGACAGTATAGGTGTGGGTTGTTGAAGTGCTTGTACCCGAACTGGTATTGCCATCTCCGAAATTCCAGTTGTAGGCAACCGGACTGGCTACATAAGGACCCGCCGAAGCATTGAATAGCAGCGGAGCATTCCTGCACAATGTATCGGCAGTGGTTGTGAAAGTGGGTGTTGGCTTTGTTGGACGAATGTAGTTGGTTGATGTTGTTGAATTTGTGCAACCGTTTGCATCGGTAGTTGTGAGTGTAACAGAATAATTTCCGGGAGTTGGATAGGGATAGCTGGTAGTATCCGTGGTGGTGGTAATCACTGCGGAACCAAAATCCCAAACCCACTGTACAATGGCGCTACTTTCAGTATGTGAGGTGTCTTCGAAATGTACATTGAGCGGAGCACAGCCGGTAAAAGGATTTGCAAAAAATCCTGCTGTCGGACCGATAATGTGCACACGCTGTGTATCAATGCTCACACATTGGTGAATATCCGTGATCACAAGCGTTGCCGTATAGTATCCCGGACGGGTGTAGAGATGTGTTGCATTGATTTGAATGGAGGTGTCCTGAACCCCTGCAATTCCTTCGCCAAAAGTCCAGATCTGAGTATTGAAATCTTCCGATCCGCTACCGGTAAATTGTATGGAAGCAGGATGACAGGCCTCAATTGTATTTGAGGCTGCTACCGCGAGTGGAGCCCGGATCTGAACAACGTGCACAGTATCGATCACACAACCGCTAGCCGTACTCGTTGCAGTAAGAACAACAGTATAGTCAGTATTGTCAGAATAGGTATGACTGGGATCCGACGCTGTAGAAGCAGCGGATCCATCACCGAAGTTCCAGCTGTAACTGGTAGCACCCCCGCTGAGATTTGTGAATGAAACGGTATACGGATTTGCACAATCATAGAGTATGTTAAATTCAGGAATAGGGCCATTTACAGTGATCAAATCAGTCAATACAATTGTGTTTGGACAGCCATTGTAGTATGCAATGAGTGTCACATCGAACGGATCAGCAACACCTGATGTATCGATGTTGTACTGATGTGAAGGGTTTTGAAATATACTTGATCCACCGTCTCCGAAATCCCACTGCCAGCCGGTAATGGGCGGCGGTGAAGATAAGTCCGTGAATGAAACATTATCCTTGAAACAAATCACCTGGGGTGTTGCGCTGAAATTGGCTACGGGCGGTGTTCCGATTTTAATATATCCTGTTTTTGTCAGTGTTGCGGTGCAGCCGGTGGAGGTAGTGATTGTCAGTGTAACAGGGAAAATTCCAACGGTATTGAAGGTATGTGAAATGGACGGAGTGTTGGTGCTGTGCGGTCCGGTTCCATCACTGAAAAGCCAGGTATAGTTACTGATTGTCGGGTCTGCAGGAGAAACAACATTTGCATTAAAAGTAAAGGTTGAGCCTACGCATCCACTGTCTGGACGGTTGAAATCGATTACCGGTTTAATAATCTGAACATAGGTCGGAAAGTTTTCACTGTTTCTGCAGCCGAAAGCATCGGTGACAGTAAGGTTGATGGAATAGTTACCAAAACTATGATAGGTATGGGAAGGGTTCTGGAGATTTGAAGAATCCAGGGATCCGCTTGAAATGTCTCCGAATACCCAGGACCATCCGGTCAGACCAGAGGTAGTGTCACTGAAAGAAACAGTAAAGGGAGTATCGCACGCTTGCCGGTCAGGTGTGATAAATGACACCTGGGGAGGAATTCTGACACGGACGTTTTTGCTGATCACATCGTTACAGGTTCCAACGGAAACGGTGAGGCTCACGGTATAGGTTCCGGGACCGCTGAAAACATGATATGGATTGGCGACAGCGGAAGAATTTGCCACTCCGCTTGCCGGATCTCCGAAATTCCAGTTAAAGACACCCGACGTACCCGTATTGGCAAAATGTATGGTATCATTCAGGCAAACCACAGTATCGGAAATGCTGAAATCGGCCTGAGGCTGAGCAATGGTCACAGTTTGCGAATGTGTGCTATCGCATCCCGGGATACCGGTGGTGAGAACGATTGTGTATGTACCTGTGGCATTGTACACGTGTGAAGGATTTTCAATACTTGAAGTATTATCCGTTCCGCTGGATGGATCACCAAAATTCCAATTGTAGATGGAAGAAGCAGCGGATGTATTGGTAAAACTGATGGTAGCAGGAGCGGAGCAGGAAGTAATCTGATTGACAAAAAAACCAGCAACGGGTTGAGGGAAAATCCAGACGGTGTCGTTCAAACTGCCGTTACAGCCATTTGCATCATTGATATTGAGTACAGGATAAAATACCTGAACACCCGTGCCTCCATTTGTAAAAATATGATTCACTGATGAAACACCGGTTTCCTGGGGTGATCCATCATTGAAGGACCAGCTGAATTGATTGATCGCCCCGTCACCCGGAGTTGAGGTACTGGTGAAAAGTATGGAAGAGCCGGAACAAATTGAATCATCGGATAGCGTAAAGGAAGTGCTTGGAGGAACAAATACACGGATGTAGTCTACTTTGGTTTCGGAATCAGTCGAAGAACCGTTCGACACCGTAAGGGTTACGGTGTAAACCCCGGAAAAAGGAAATGTGTACTGTGGATCGCGAAGGGTAGATCCGGCAGAACCATCTCCAAAATCCCACTGGTATGAGTTTGGACTCCCTGTTGATGTACTCGTGAATTGGACAATTGCCGGAGGGCAGTCCTGCCTGATATCAGAAGTGAAATTGGCTGTTACCTGTGCAAAAGATGCAAAAGAGCCTGAAAACAGAGCTGCGAAGATGAAACAAATCTTCCTGAAGTGATGGAGCATGAAATTTTGTTAATGGAATATTCTGACTATAAATTGGTTCCCAAATGTAAAATAAAATCGGAATAAAATAAGGACCTGAAGGGTCACAGAGATACGTTATTTCTAAGGAAAATCAGGGAGTTCCAGAAGAATCGATTGCATTTGAAGAAGCGTCCGAAGTCGTGTTGGAGAAATCCTGAATTTTCGCTCAATCTACCCCGCCGGGAGCAGATTCTTTTTTGAGTAGAACTTCAATGCTTGTGTTGCATCTGCTATCGTAAAAATTCGTATCCTTTCATGTTTTGCATTAATTATTCCTTAGGCATCGTTGACAAGTGATCAATTTGTTGAAATCTTCAACTTGATTGTCAGGAGTATTTGGTGTTATTTCGGTCTTTCAAAATTAAATTTCATGAGGAAAAAAATTGTCGCAGGAAACTGGAAAATGAACCTCTTGTATGCGGAAGCGATGTCACTTGTGGATTCGGTCATTGATGCATTGGATGATTCCGGTTCTTGTGAGATCATTTTCGCACCACCCTCGATTTACATCCAGGAAATATTATCAAGAATACAAAAGAGTCCACAGATTGCACTGGCCTCTCAAAATTGTTCCGAGCACACAAAAGGTGCATTCACCGGGGAACTGTCGGCAGCCATGCTGGCATCAGTCGGTGCAGAGTATGTCCTTATTGGACACTCTGAAAGGAGGGCTCTTTTTCATGAAACGGATGCACAGCTTGCCCTGAAAGTTACTCGGGCTATAGAAAATTCCCTGATTCCTGTTTTTTGCTGCGGAGAAACCCGCGATGAACGGAATAAAGGATTGCACCAGTCAACAATCCGGAATCAACTGGAGAAGGGACTTTTTCATCTTACAGCGGAGGTCATCAGAGATTGTGTCATTGCTTATGAGCCTGTCTGGGCCATTGGCACGGGAGTAAATGCGAGCTCTGCTCAGGCTCAGGAGATGCATGCTTTCATCCGTCAGCTGATCAGGGAAAAATACAGTGAAGAGACAGCAGAACAGGTTTCACTTCTTTATGGCGGCAGTGTTACTTCTAAAAACGCTGTTGAATTATTTTCATGTAAGGATGTGGATGGCGGATTGGTCGGTGGAGCTTCACTCAAATCTGAAGAGTTCACTAAAATCATCGCTGCCATGAATACGATTCTTAACAAATCCTGAAAACTATCCGAATGAATTATCTTGAAGTCAGGTTTTACAATGATCCATCCCTGAACGAAGCGCTGATTGCCTGGCTCGGAGATTCGGAATTCCAGATGTTCCAGGAACAGGAAGATGGTGTTTCCGCATTTATTCCCGAAGGGGAGTACCGCGAGGAACTTGTGAAAGCGTTGCTCCTCAACATTCCGGGAAGTGAAAATATCCGGTTCGAAAAAACGTTTATCAAAGAGAAAAACTGGAACAAGGAATGGGAGTCGAATTTCGAACCGGTAACTGTCCGGCAAAAAGTCTACATACGGGCGCCATTTCATCCACCGGGACCACCGGGAATGTTGGAAATCATCATCGAACCGAAAATGTCTTTCGGAACCGGCCATCATGCCACAACAGCGTTAATGATTGAACAGATACTGGACATGGAAATTTCGGGTAAGTCGGTTCTGGACATGGGCTGCGGTAGTGGTGTCCTGGCCATCCTTGTAAAAAAACTCGGTGCGAAAGACACTCTGGCAATCGATATTGATGATTGGGCCATCGATAACAGTATTGAAAACTGCGAACGGAATCATGTTGACGGTGTGGATATTAAAAAGGGAGATTCCGGTTCATTGAAAGGACGGTCATTTAATGTCGTGCTGGCGAACATTAACCGGAACGTCCTGCTCAATGACATGGAAACATACGCATCCGTTCTTGCTCCCGGTGGCGAGTTGGTGATCAGCGGATTTTTTTCTGATGACAGTTCAATTTTAACTGAAAGAGCAGAGCACCTTGGATTGATTCCGGTGAATGAAAAAACGCAGGAAGCCTGGGCGTCCATTCGGTTTCGAAAATAACTATTCATAACCGCAAAACTGTGCACACAAACTATCTGCGGAAGTGATAAGACAAAAAATATTATTTAGTAAAACTCAAGTATCAGCCACCCTCTAATGAAACAAAAAAAAATCAGTTGTTGGTCTTCCTTTTTTTTGCTCCTGAGCATTGCCGTGTTGAACTCTGCAAGCGGGCAAGGCATAAAAAATTTCACTGCTGAGCCGGTAAAATTCCAGGAAGAAATGAAAGGATTCCTGATGGAGACGGATAAGAAAGAAGGTGAAAAAATCATGGAGGCCTTCGCGCCGGTATGGGCAGGCGGGAAATTTACGGCTGATCAACAGCAGGCAATTTATAAGACCAGCAACGGAATGCTTCGCAAAAGAATGAAAGCTTTTCCGGATTTCAGAAACTACATCCTTGCGCTCACCGGTTTTGCAGGGAGCAATCAGTCGGCCCAAAGCTTTTCAGGATGGCAGGCCAGTCTTGATAAATTGCTGCTCATGCCGGCAAAATATTTCGCGAATTACATGATCACATGCAACAACCTGTTTCGAAGCAACTCGTTGTATGAATCGGTTTCCACCAACTGGCACAGTGACAATTCCAATTACAGCTTTGATTTTGATACGCTTCCGAAAATTGTTTTTCCGGCTTTGAACCTTGTCTGTGTATCGAAAGGCGATTCCTCCGTCATATTCAATACGAAAGGTGTC
>DAORHY010000031.1:0-17712 GCA_035438225.1 Bacteroidia bacterium | reverse complement strand
GAGTTATTTGACCAAACTCTACCAAAATATACACAGTTAAAACAATTCATTCCGGTAACAACACATGCAGGCGGGGTCACCTTTTTCGCAGGAAAAATTTACGTTGCAGATACTCATTTGGGGATCCGTGTTTTTGACCTGAATAAAATAGTGGCTGCAGAAACCAATGCCACCGAAGACAGTATCGGCAACAACCTTGGGAAATTGTACGCTTTCAATTATGCCTATCTGCTTCCCCAGTCAGGGTATTATAATCTTTCAACGGGAGATCCGTTTTCATCCATAGAGATAGGCGAAGGAAACTCGCCCACTGAGAAAATAGTATGGACTGGCCAATATTTTACTGAAGCGGATGCGAAGAAAGAAAACAGAATCCCAAAGGTGTATGGATTTTCTATTAATTCCCAGGGCACATTATCCACACCGGTAAAGGTGCTGACACCAAAAGACAATGATAAAGACATTGTTTACGGAATGCAAGGTGTGTATCGTGCAGGCAATAAAACATACATGACCATTACCGGGGCGGGATATTTTGAGGGATCAACTGCACGCCTTGTTACCTATACAGACGGAGCTGAACATGGTGTACGGTATCGCTGGCCGCATGGCGCCGAAGACCTCTACCTCGAAAAAATGCTTGATGTCAGAGGAAAATTAACAGAACAATACTTGTGGTGCCTCACAGAATATGAAACAGAAAAAAACAATGCAGATAATCGATGTGTTTTTGCTGTGAAACTTTCCGGGTATGATTAAATTCAACTCATGTCCAGAGTATTCGAATTGAAATACATGCAAACTCCGGATCGCTTTCCTGTGACCACCCCACTATAAGCTAACTCTGTCATCAGGAAAAGTCAATGGAATGAATCCCTGGAATTGAATACTGAAAGAATGAAGTCCGGAATTTTTTTCACAGAACTTACAGCCAACGAAATGAAATATAACAAAATGTTGGCTGTTCAGAAATAATAAGCATGGGTCACCTCCATCTTAAGCAATAAGATACAGGGTGATTATCAATAACCGTTCATTTCAAGACATCTACCTTTAATATCCATTTTTTTCTTATCCTTCCTCTTGCCATTTTCCGGAAACATCTTAAATTGCAGCATTGAACTGGTGTTGCGGATGCCCAACTTAAAGCTTTTGCAATACTTTTCCACCTTCCTCTTCTCTCCTCAATCACCTGTAGTATTCTCTAAGTCAATCCCTTTCACTTACCTTTTAATGAAATCAGATAATGAAATCTAAGCATTTTCAGGGCATACTATTTTTTTGCCTTATATTTTTAAAAACAAATTCAAATGCTCAGGATCTGCAACTCAACAAGACCTTTGTGGATCGTGAAGTACTCGCCAGCCCGGAAATTAAGTCCCGCCTGACAACACAACGTCAATTAATTTCTGACCAAAATTTCGGCTTTTTAGTCGGGGCTACGGAAGTCTCTTCCGTGGATATGAATTTGCTTACCGGAGAACTGGAAGTACCCGCTTCAGAGGTAAAACGGCTGCAGTTGATTTATGCAAACAAAAAACTTTCCGCTGCCACTGCAAAGTCTATCAACAGGATTGTGAAAGTTGTTTGTATGTCTTCCGCACCGAAATATGATTTACGTGAACATCAATCTATTCCTGCGATTCGTCGTCAACAGTGTGGAAATTGTTGGGCCTACTGCGCTGTAGGAGCAATTGAATGTGCAGCTTACCGGACACGTCTTATGCCACCGAATCAGAACCTCAGTGAAGCATTTCTTGTGAATTGTTCAGATGGGGGAAACTGCACGGGAGGATATACATACAAAGTATATGAGTTCCTGAATAATACCCGTAAAAAAATGCGTTTGGAAACAGAAATGGCCGATAATGGAGTGAAAGAGCCTTGCATCACGAAAACAGGTCCTTTAACCCATACAGAATTAATGGACTGGGGCATTGTGGATCCCTCCGGTGATATCTCCCGGATACCGACAGTAGCACAAATCAAGGAGGCATTGTGCAAATACGGAGCGATTTCCTGCAGTATACAAGCGACACGTTTGTTTGGAGATTATGCCGGTGGAGTTTTCAGGCAAACAGCCAGCAACTATACAACTCCCAAAACCAACCATGCAGTTGTCATTATCGGTTGGGATGACTCTAAAAATGCATGGCTCGTGCGAAATTCTTGGGGAACATATTGGGGAGAGAACGGTTATGCCTGGGTAGACTATAACACAAATAACATTGGCCGTCGCGCAACCTGGGTAGTGGTGAAAGACGAAGCTCAATGCAACCGCAAGTATGATGTTAAACTCAAATTGGTGAAGCTGATAGCTCCGAAAGTGATCGATACAGATGCAGATGAGGACTTATTCGGATCCTTACGTTTAAAAATGTACATGAGCGAATACGGGAATTTAACTTTAGGAGCTACCTCTTTTTGGACAAGAACAGGCCGAACTTATGATCCGGAAGATGTAACCAAAGCCCGCCAGGACGCATTCACTCCGATTGGAGCCGAGGAAGTTATCCGGGCAGGTATTAGTAATACTTCCCTTGGCGGTTCAATAATGATTATTGAAGGAACACTGAAAGACAAAGAAATCATTTCAAATATTGATTACACATGCCGGGATTGTACAGATGGCAAAAGAGACATCGCCATCGGGCTGTATATGGACCAGGTCGATGATCTGGAACCCGGAGAGAAAAAAACACTCCGGATTGGGAATGATGAGTTCTTCGAAATGAACTTTTACGAAAATAATGATATTAACAGCTCACATGTAAAGGTGATGTGGAGTATTGAAGTGAAAGCGCTATAAATTTGATTGCATATAATAGTATGTTTAGATTATTATTCTTTTTACTACTCATCTTCGGGATGACCACGATTTCCTTTGCCCAGGAATCCCCTGTCGAAATTCCAAAATCGACAGAAATATCAATTCCTCCTTCACCTGCATTCCAGATGCTTGACGCGAGCTCCTCCCTGGTTGCAACACCCGGAGCTATCCGGGATTTTAAAGTTGACTGGTCCTTTAAATCCTACCGCCTTTCACCGAATCTTGCCATTGAAGTACAGCCGGTATGGGCCGTGTTTTACAACCGCCCGACTCCTGAAAAATATCAAAATGCCGGAAAATTATTACAAACACTCTCCACGCTGAATATTTCCGCCGGTTCCCTCGATTTGAATGATTCGATCCGGTTATTCTCGTATGCCGGCAAACTCACTCTCTACCGGCGGTATGATCCACTGGTCTCGAATAAAATTTCATTCCAGGATCTGCAGGATGACTTCATCGCTCAACAAGCCTTGCTGGACAGCGACTTTATTGATTTAAAACGACAATTTATACTGGCCAAAACTCGGGAAGAAAAGGATTCCCTCGAACGCTTAGTTTATTCCAAAGCCGATGAACGCGATCTGCTCAGGGCGAACCAAAAGCAACGAATGCTGCAACGGTTGGAAGAACTGAAAGGAAGGTATTGGAATGCAACAAGTATTGATTTTGCTGCAGGCAGGTCATTCTCCTTTAACCGGTTTCGCTCTGAACGCATTGACAGCATTCAGTTTGAGCCACGCAGTAATGTAGGATGGTTAAATGCCGGGATTGGAATTGGACGAAGATGGCTCATCACCGCTCAGGTCCGGATCGAATTTATAAAAATTGCTCTCCCGGACAGCAACAATATTCTTCTCACGGATAGTGTTTTTGATTTTGACGGAACATTCCTTGAAACAGCCCAAAGGGATTCATTGACAATTACTATTGATAAAGCAGAAGAATGGATTTTTTCTTATGGGTTGAATATCCGGTATGGCTCGCCCCGATACAATTTCTTCATTGAAGGATTTTACACGAAAAACCGAATTCCAACTTTTGAAGAAGTAAAATGGACATTCGAAAACGGAACGAGAAAAAAGAAAACATCCATCATTAAGGAAGAATTCATTTTCGCATTTGGAGGTGAATGGAAAATAAGCAATAGTGTGCTGTTGAGTTATGGAATACGGTGTTCCCTCAATGAGAAAGATAATACTATCAAATTAAGACAAGTCATACCCATTGCAAGTATCAGCTGTTTAATGAGATAAAATCCTCGTGAATGAAGGTTAATTTACAGAACCACTGAATGAATGCCCGGTTTATTTATCAATCAAATACACATGGATCGAAAGCTTCAGCCAGTTGTCGTTCCATTGTTTGGAAATAAGAGTTCCAAAAATAATTTTACCGGCATCCATCAGGCGGGCAATGGTTTCATTTTTATTGCGTGGCAAATAACCCAGTTTTTTCCTGCCTGCTGTATAAATAGCAACGGCAAAAGTATCGTGTTCATTCTGCGGTTCACGGATCAGGAGAAACCGATCGCCGGGATTCATTGTGGGTTCAGCTTCATCCAGGTCCTGGTAGGATGTCCCCGCGACATGGCAGTCAAGAACCATCAGTTCGCGGGCAAAAAGCAAAAGACTTGAATCCCTGCCTTCAATCAGGGCCAGCAATCCGGGATTTATTGTAATCAGGCTTGAACTCATTCTTCTGGACCGGCCAGCAAGAGCGCGATCATTTTTTCGTAATTCATAATTTCTTCCTGTGCCAGCGAAATTTCATGAAGGGTATTCCTGTTTTCCGATGCCGCCCATTCGGGATCATTCAGTACAGCAAGGAGAGAAAACGGAAAGCCGGTTTTTATGTGTGCAATATCTTCAACGAGGCGCTGAAGGTAAGCACGAAGTTTTTCAATCCGTCCTTTGATCGCATCCAGTGATCTGGGAGCATCAGTTTCAGCACCATCCTGCCGGTTTACAAGAATTTCCATCAATTGCATTTTCTGCAAATCACCCATGCGATAGGCTTCGGATACTTCCTGCCAAAAATTTAGCTGTTCTGCCGTAGCATCCGGATGTAAATCCGGGTGGAGTTGTTTTGCCAGTTTGTAGTACAACTTCTTCAGCTCCTCAGCGCTGGCTTGATCCAGCTCTGGCATGGAAGCAAGCACGAGGGCCTCCTCCGTCTTCTTCGCTTCTTCCTGTACGTTACGGTAATGCTCCTTCATCACAGCAGCCAGCAAGACATCGATCACATCCGGTAGAACAGGCCTGTCCTAATTGATACAAGCTTGTATCATTTCCATTTTTCGTCGCAATTCAAATACTTTCGTCCTGACATGCAGTAGTTCGAGTTTATTCTTCCCGACAAGCCTGAAGTAATGGCCTTCCAGTTCCGGCTTGACATGATACAACAGATGTTCTTTTTCCTGCTCCCGCACCGGTACAGCTTCCCTGAGCAGTTCGTATTGACGAAGCGCTTCCTTGTGTTCAGCCGTTAGTGATAAGGACCCCAAAGCTCTGAAAAAATTAAACCGTTCTTACTTTGAAACTATGTACTGATCTTCCGGTATACTCAGCAATATCCCGCGTTATAGTAATAACATACAAAATATAAAATTAATTAATCTTCTTTAATAAAGTAATAAAACTGGGGTGTGAGCGATAATTTTTCTCTGTATTGTTCGCCTTCACCAAAAATCCGTTTGTAAGTATTGCAAAACCTGAAAGGATTTCATTCTGCCGCTGATTCAATTTTATAAAACCAGGATACCTTGCCCCGTGTAACGTACAATGGGTTGGTGATGCTAAATAAGACCTGAGGAAAGATGGACCTGCAACCCGGCATCAGACTGGCATACAAGGATATATTGCGAAAAACCAGGTATTGAAAATACCGGATGGAGATGATAGTTTTGCATTCAACCAGAAGAGACAAAACGAGGTATCTGTGAGTACCCCGAAGAATAGTTGTCTTATCAAGGCCGCCTCTAAATTATTTCAATCGGCGGATCAGTGCCTGCCTCGAATGCGAAACTTTGCTGACAGGAATGTTGCCTGTTGCACTCAGGCTTGCGGGAACCATTGTGTGTATTCCCCTGATTCATGCCATCAATTTTGATCAACTTCAACGGATTGTGGATACAATTCTATCTATCGGTAGATCTCCTTCTCAAAAAATTATTCAAAAGAATCACGAAAGAAATCAAACATACCCTCAACCTTCAATTCAGTTTGGGCTGCTGACAATACTTAAAAAAACATGCCATTTGGAATGCACTGACCGCAAAGCATTTTCTACTCCCCTGCATCTCCGACAGCCTGGATTTCGGAATCAGAAATTAAAATCCGCTGGTCCCTGAACAATCCTCCGATTGCTTTTTTAAAAATCTTTTTACTCATCTTTAATCGCTGATAAATTTCTTCCGGGGAGCTTTTATCCCCCAGCGGCAATACACCTCCACCCGAATTCAACTGTTCCATCACCACATTCATTGCCTCACGCACAGCATCGTAGCCTTCGGGTTGCAGCCGCAGGTCAATTTTACCGTCATCACGAACAAGGCGGATATAACCGCGCATAGAATCACCGGGATGGACGGGGCTGAAAACTTCGTTCGCATACAGCAGGCCTTCGTAACGGTTGTCAATGATTGCCTTGAAACCGAGGTCTGTTTTTTCTGCAATCAGCAGTTTCACCTCATCCCCTTCCTGATATTGTGCATCTTTCTCAACATACTTTCCCCAACGGGAAGTTGCGGATATCCTGCCTGAGACTTCATCAATGAGCAAATACACCAGGTACTTCTCGCCCTTTTGCATTCCGGTCCTTTGCTCCGCATAAGGAACAAAAACATCTTTTGCAATTCCCCAATCCAGAAAAGCGCCGTGCGCATTTACATCCTTTACCGTCAGAAACGCAAAATCTCCGACGCAAGCCAGTGGTTTCAGCGTGGTGGCAATCGGACGATTTTCATTATCGAGATAAACGAATACATCCAGCAGATCACCAGTGGATGTCCCTTCCGGAACATACTTCAACGGAAGTAAAATATCCGTTTCTCCATCACTCAGGTACATTCCAATTGTGGATGTACTTTTCACTCTCAACCTGTTGAATTTCCCGATTTCAATCATCAGCCGAAGTTAGTGTATTTCCGGCGAAAAAATCAGTTTTGAACACTATCGAATTCCAAACTCAACAGGACAAACGCATTATTTGCATCCTTTTTTCCACTGTGACTAATTAGATCATCACTTTTCAGCCAGGATACTTTCTCAACATTACGCGCACTATACTTCTGATAGCCTCCTTGAAAACAACAACCGGCTTTTCTTTATTACAAGTCATCCCTGAAGCCAAAGCAAGAGAACCCTTCCTACAACACCCGGAGTGAACCAAAAAAATCGTTACGAAAAAACTCAGGATCCGCAAAAAAACGCAAATCCTGAGCCCCATAAATTACAAGGAAAGATTTGTGTTGTTGTCTTTGAATCTTAATGTTGCAATACTTCCTCCAGAGAATCGATAACCAGTTCCGGCAAAGGTCCGGGAGGAGGGTTTTTCAGATCCATACCATGAATTTCTTTCACCTGTGCGTTGAACCACTTCGAAAATTCATCATTTCCAGCTGCGAAATTTTTAAATGCTGTCTGAGGATCCTTACCTTCCAAAGTGACAACGACAAAATCGCCCTGAGGAGTAGATTGAAAAAAGGCCCGCTCGTGAACATTCAGCTTTTTACGGGATTCTGAAAATTCAGCGAAACGCTTACCGTTCAATTCGGAAATAAATTTTTTCCATTGTGGGGTTTTCCCTGGCAGAATAGGCACTGCCATTGCAAAGAGTTGTTTCATGAGAATAAGTTTTAGAATGTGATACATGAAAGTACTATCGGAAGGTCCGGATTGTTCAACTTTAACAAAATTTATTAATCTTAAAGTACTTGCATTTAACATTCAGAGGCAGTAAATTCTCAGGATCACGAACTTTCACTCATCGGTATTTTATATAAGGTCCTCCGCACGCTATCCATTCAACTCAGTCTTTCGGTCGAATGCTGAATGAGCGATCTTGTCTGTACTCATCACCTGAACTCCTTTGCAACTTTCCTTCAGCATCATTCATCTTTTTGCCTCGTCTTGAATATTAATCGTTCAGTACATCGTGACCGGAAGAGCCGAATAGGTTTGTGGGCAGCTGAAGAGTACTATCCACCATATAATATAAATTTCACAGAATGCATGGATTTAAGTCTTAGTATTTCAGTAATTTACATCTCAACACTACATTGAAATCCGAAACGAAAAAGAAAAGTGAAAACATTCTCCCCGGGAAATTGATTATTAAGGTGATCTTTTAATTCCAACATACGAGGCGGATTCAAAAAAAAAATTCATCTTTATTGAATTAAATAGATATGTGATGAAAAAGATCGCCCTGTTTGCCCTTTGCGCCGGAATTTCGTTTTCCATTTCCCTGCATGCACAGAAAAAAAATGAATCAACACCTGCAAAAAATGAGCAGTGGAAGAGCGAAACATTTAACGGACTTAAATTCCGCAGCATTGGCCCTGCTGTAACGAGTGGACGAGTGGTTGACTTTGCAGTCGATCCTTCAAATCCAAAAACCTATTTTGTTGCGGCGGCTTGTGGTGGAGTATGGAAAACAGAAAATGCGGGAAATACGTACGAGCCATTGTTTGATGGTGAGGGCTCCTATTCCATCGGCTGTATCGAAATTGATCCGGAAAATTCAAACGTAGTATGGGTGGGAAGCGGAGAAAACAACAATCAAAGAAGTGTTGCGTATGGCGACGGAGTGTACAAGTCGGAGGACGGAGGTAAATCATGGAAAAACATGGGACTTAAAACTTCCGAACACATCGGCATGATTGCCATTGATCCGCGGAATTCAAATACAGTATATGTTGCTGCATACGGCCCGCTTTGGAGTGCCGGGGGTGAGCGCGGCATTTACAAAACAACAGACGGTGGGAAAACCTGGATCCCGGTGTTAAAAGTAAGTGAAAATACCGGGTTCAATGAAATACACATTGATCCACGCAACTCTAATGTTTTGTATGCAACATCCCACCAGCGGAGACGCCAGATTTTTTCTTATGTAAACGGCGGGCCAGAATCAAATATTTACAAAAGCAATGATGGTGGCGCTACCTGGGATATTCTAAGCAACGGACTTCCTAAAGATGTGGACAAAGGCAGGATAGGACTTTCCATCTCACCCGTGAATCCTGATGTCATTTACGCAATTCTTGAAGCAGGGGATAAAAAAGGCGGAGTATATCGCTCAACCGATCGCGGGGCAAGCTGGCAGAAACGCTGCGACAACACAACATCCGGAAATTACTATCAGGAAATATTTTGCGATCCAAAGGACGTAGATAAAGTATATTATATGGACTTCTGGGTGATGGTTTCAACCAATGGCGGAAAATCATTTGAGAAAATCGGAGAGAAATATAAGCATGTAGATAACCATGCCCTCTGGATTGACCCGGCTGATCCACGACACCTGCTCGTTGGATGTGACGGGGGAATCTATGAAACAAACGATGCGGGTGCTAACTGGGAATTCAAATCGAATCTCCCGGTTACCCAGTTTTATAAAGTTTCAACAGACAATTCCAAGCCTTTTTATAATGTTTACGGTGGTACGCAGGACAATAATTCATTGGGTGGGCCTTCCCGCACCATCAGTGCAAACGGAATTACGAATTCCGACTGGTTCATCACCCTCGAAGGAGATGGATTCGAAACACAAATAGACCCGGAAAATCCTGACATCGTGTACCCGCAGTATCAATATGGCGGACTGGCTCGTTACGATAAAAAAAGCGGGGAAGTTGTTGACATTCGTCCGGTAGAAGCCGAAGGCGAACCGGCATTGCGGTGGAACTGGGATTCTCCCCTCCTACTTTCCAGCCACAAACACACCCGGCTGTATTTTGCAGCGAACAAGCTTTTTAAAAGCGATGACATGGGCAATTCCTGGAAAAGCATAAGCGGTGATTTAAGCAGGCAAATCGACCGGAACAAATTGCCTGTGATGGGAAAAGTCTGGAGCATGGATGCCCTTTCAAAAAATGGTTCAACAGACATCTACGGCAATATCGTATCCATTGCAGAATCCCGTTTTGATGAAAACCACCTTCTCGTAGGAACGGATGACGGCCTTATCCAGGTGACGACTGACGGTGGTAAGAACTGGATAAAAATCGACAATATTCCCGGTGCGCCCGATCGTACTTACGTCAACCAGATAATCGCTTCGCAACATGATAAAAATGTATTCTACGCTACTTTCAACCACCACCGCTACGGTGATTTTAAACCCTACGTATTCAAAAGCAAAGATGGTGGTAAGTCATGGGCTCCCATCCAGGGGAATCTACCGGTGAGAGGTAGCGTCTATTCTGTTGCCGAAGACCATGTGAACCCGGATTTACTTTTTGCCGGAACTGAGTTTGGCGTTTTCTTTACAGTTGACGGAGGAACGCAATGGACACAATTAAAAAGCGGAATTCCTACTGTAGCAGTCCGTGATATTGAAATTCAAAAAAGAGAAAACGATCTTGTTCTGGCAACCTTCGGGCGCGGATTCTATATTCTTGATGATTACACCCCTCTCCGCACACTCAAAAAAGATGACCTTAACAAGGAAGCATGGATTGCCACAATAAAGGATTCATGGCTATACAACGAATCACGTTCCTGGGGCGCTCCCCTGAAAGGTTTTCAGGGAGAAGGTTTTTTCTCCGTTCCAAATCCAAAAGTCGGGGCTGTATTTACCTACTACCTGAAGGAAGATTTGAAAACGATCAAAGAGAAACGAAAAGAAGTTGAAAAAGAAAAAATCAAAGCTGGCGAACCTATAAATTATCCATCTCCAGATTCCATTCGCCTGGAAGACAATTACCCGGATCCCTATCTTCTTTTCACTATCACCGATGAAAAAGGTAACGTTGTCCGCAAACTCAAAGCTCCGGCAAAAAAAGGTCTCAGCCGCCTTACCTGGGACTTCCGGTATAACGCACCGGGTCCTGTTAGTTTCAGTACACCGGACCCGACAAATCCTTACGATGTTCCAGAGACTGGTTACCCGGCAATGCCTGGAATATACCACGTCTCACTCAGTAAATTTGAAGACGGGAAATTGACAGAACTGTCTCCGTCACAATCGTTCAAGGTGAATTCACTCAATGCTTCCACGCTTGCTGCTGCGGATAAAAAGTCGCTCGATGAATTTTGCAAAAAAGTCAGTGACTTGCGCAGAGCAGTGGCAGCGGCCGATTCTTACCGCGGTGAATTACTGAATAAAATCAAGTTCATCCGGCAGGCTCTCGTTGAAGCACCTGCTGCTTTACCCGATGCGGTAGTTCAAATAAACACTATCGAAAAACGATTTGCTGATCTTACTATCAAATTAAACGGAGATGCCAGTCTTGCCAGCAGGGAGTTTGAAACACCTCCATCCATCGTCTCCAGGATTGGATCCATTGAAAGTTCACTGTGGAATGCCAGCGCTGCTCCCACACAAACTTCAATTCAATCCTTTGAAACAGCCGGCCGGCAATTTGAACCCGTTCTGGAAGAATTAAAAAAACTGGATGCTGATATACGTAAAGTGGAAGCTGTTCTTGAAGCCAACAAAGCACCCTACACTCCGGGCCGCCTACCCGACTGGAAGAAAAATTAAATCCTTCCGGGAAATTTTTCTTTTCATCCTTCGCCGAAATAAAGATTTATTTCCAAGGAGAAAGCGTAATGCTTTGTCTGCAAAACACGACAGAATAGAAATAATTATGCCTTCATCGAAGCACTTTCATTCCGTGAATGCTGATGGATAACTGACTGAAAGCAAAATCTGGTTGTACAAAGCAAGGAAATACAAGGGATTGTGTGTAGGGCTATCTTCTTTTTCCTCTGCTTGAGAAGATGATATCTTAATGAATACTTTGGCAGTGCCCGCAGGGTCCAGGTGAACTGTATTTCATCCTTCTCTCCGGAACAGGGGCAAACCTGTGATTTCTGACAGGACCTCACTGAGCGTATTGCCTTCCGGTGTGAACGGCCATACATACAGGTATTGAATCGGATGATCCTTCCGAATCCGTTCAATGGCTTCCAGTGTAAGCTTGCGTGCGGATCCTTTTCCGCGGTATTCCGGAAGAGCCAAAGCAGAGCATAAATACAAAGCACTGTATTTTTCACCGGGACGGGTTTCATTCAGTAATTGCGATTCTGTGATTTCTTTCCGGACAAAACGATGCATGGTTTGCTCGCTCGTAGGAATTATTAAAATCCAGAGGTAGGGTCCTTCTGCATTGGATAATTCGGATACGGTTGCGGGGTGCAATTCTATCAGCTTTTTCAGGACGACCTCATTCACATCCAATTGCTCCGGATCCGTCCGCACAGCAAAAACAGACTCTACCAGTTCCAGCATTCTCTCGAGATTGTTTACAGCCATTTTGTGAGAGGATTTATTTGAATCACAAGGTATGGGAAAGTTGGTTGTAAGTACTGCCTGTTCGTCAATTAGTGCAAAAAACCCTATCGTCCTCGTTTCTTCATTACCCACAACAACATCTAACCCTCATTCTAAATTCTAATCAAGGGAGAATTCAAACATTTTACATACATTTAAAATCAGGATAAACTATTCCAATATGATATTGCCTACCCGATTGAAAAACAGAATTTACAAAGTCATTTTTGAATCAGAGACACCCGCAGGAAAAGCATTTGATATTGTCCTGATGATTTTAATTTTTCTGAGCGTGATACTGGTAATGCTGGAAAGCATAGAGCATTACATGACCACATATGCCAGTCTGTTCTATTCTCTCAACGTTATAATCACAGTACTTTTTTCTTTAGAATATCTGCTGCGATGCCTTTCGGTGCCGAAACCCATGAGTTACATCAGAAGCACCTACGGAATTATTGACCTCGTTGCCATCCTGCCCTTTTTACTCGAAATGTTATTCCCGCAGATTCGCTTTCTTTCTGTCATCCGCATCCTCCGGCTACTGAGGATTTTCAGGATTTTTAAGATGGTGCGCTTCCTTGAAGAAAGCAACACGATGCTCATCTCCCTTTGGAGGAGCCGGCGTAAGATTTACATTTTTCTGTTTTTTATATTGTTGTTAACGGTAATCCTTGGATCCATAATGTATGTGATTGAAAAGGATTCCAATGAAAAATTCACAAGCATTCCTCAGAGTGTCTATTGGGCGATCGTCACCATGACAACCGTCGGTTACGGTGACATTTCTCCGGTGACAACACTCGGGAAAACACTGGCATCCGTAATTATGATCCTGGGCTATGCGATCATCGCAGTGCCAACCGGAATCATCACAGCAAACGTGATCAATGCAAGCCGTTCCGAAACCGGGCGTACATGCAAAAGTTGCATGAAGCAGGGGCACGATTCGGATGCCGGGTTTTGCAAATATTGCGGAAGTGTGATTTGATTGTCACGTGTCAATTCCCGTAAAAACGAAAACTACACAGGATTTTTAATCGGCAAGGCGTCTCTTCTTTATCTCAAAATAAGCATCAATCCGATTCTTCACATTTTCCCGGATGTTCATATAAAATAAATTGTAGTCACTTACATGGTAGTTTTTCCCTACCCGAAAATAGCCGCGCTTTTTAGGCTTGTGAATCCAGAGCAATCCGTCCTGTATCCTTGCATCAGCAATTCCTTCATCGATACGGTCAAATCTTCGGGGCAAGCCGCCGAGATTCAGATCATAGCCGGCATAAATTGAATCGCACTTCCAGGTCAGCGGATTGGTACAGTAACAATTCGAACCAAGGAATTCATTTTTACTTACCGCTCCCCATTTGTAGGTGTTCCAGGAGACAATACAACCTGTTTGGGTTGCGGAATCACAGGCCGGGATGGTTCTGTAGCAGGTATCCGTACGGAAGCCGATGATGTACGCTGCAACCAATTGACTTTTTATGCTGTCATTGTTCTCAAAGAAATCTTTTAAGAGCCGGTAAGCGTGTCTACTTCCCTGACTATGCGAAGCAATGATAAAGGGCCGTCCCCTGTTAGCGTGGAGGAGATAATATTGAAAAGCGCGGGTCACATCGCTGTAAGCAAGATCCAACGCTTTCTTCCCGTTCTCCCCGGCCCCTTTTGTAAAAGAATAAAGTGTCGCCTGACGATACCGGGGGGCATATACTCTGCACTGCCCGTTAAATACACTGGCCTGAAACCGCATCGGATAAATGTCAACCTTCCTGTTTAATTTTTTATTCTCAATATCTCCATTCCAACCTCTTCCGCTAAAATCAAGAGTCGGGTGTATATAGAAAACATCCACCTTTGCATCCGCCTGTCCGTCTTTCAATCCGGCCAACGGGGGAAGTGCATCGGCGCTGTCTTTCAAATCAGGCAATGCCGCCCAGCTTGTTACTTTAGAATAATCCGGAGCCGGAGGTAATGCATAGTTGGCAAAATCACGGACAGGTTTAAAACAGGAAGAAAGAAATAGGCAGGAAATGATTACCAACAATTGAAAAATACGGCGCATACACTTTTGATTGAACGGCAATTTAGGAAGATTTTGCGCTCCGGTGCAAAACTGAAACAGATAATAAAATCACGAAGAGCAAGGCACAGGAAATAGAAACAAACAATCGTAAAGTGAATCTGAATATTCATAAACACAGAACCAAATCAACTCCGGCTCCGAAGCGAACAAAGTACACCCGTGATTGTTCTGACACTGATGCTGACTCATTTGACCGGTACGGTGATGTCCAATAGAAATAATCAGCTATTCACAGGAGTACTGATTTACTCTGGAACCACACTGCAGGAAATCCTTAACTTAGCCCCGACAACAATTCACCTATGATTTCAAATGCAATCCTTGAGCTGCTTCAGCGAGTTGAAATATTTAATGGCATTCCCCCCGACTTACTGATCAATCTTGCCGGAAAACTGGACACTCTTCATCATTCTGCCGGCTCCACAATTATCCGGAAAGGTGATCAAGGAAACTCCATGTTCGTCCTGGTAAATGGAAAAGTCAAAATTCATGACGGGGAACACATCATTGCAGCAATGGAGTCCGGCAATTATTTTGGTGAGTTTTCATTGCTCGATGAAGCTCCGCGTTCGATGTCCGTGACAGCGCTGGAAGATGTTCACCTCATCCGGATCGGACGTGAAAAATTTTTCGAATTGTTGCAGAGTCAGCCTGAAGTTGCCAAGAAAATTATCAGCGCACTGACGAAAAGGCTGAGAAACCAGAATGAATCCATCGTCCGCCAGTTGAGAAACCGGGAAGCAGAACTGACACATCTCGTTGACGAAAGGACAAAGGAATTACAATTGAAGAACGTTGAAATTTCTCTGAAAAACAAGGAAATCACAGACAATGTAAATTACGCAAAACGTATCCAAACAGCCATTCTCCCGGATACGAATACCATATTCCAAACGTTTAATCAGTCCTTCATTTTATACCTGCCCAAAGATATTGTCAGCGGAGATTTTTACGCATATTTCTCCCATGCAAACGGGGGAATCATCATTGCAGCAGATTGCACAGGGCACGGTGTTACGGGAGCCTTTCTCAGTGTTGTTGGAAGCTCCCTTCTGAACCAGGCAATCAACGAAAAGCAGATCCTGGACCCGGGAAAAATCCTGGATTGGTTGCATCATGCAATGATCGAAACACTCAATCAGCGAAGTGGCGAATCCACAGACGGCATGGACATTGCCATTTGCAATGTGGACCTTTTCAATAACACCCTGACGTATGCCGGTGCGAACCGGCCGTTGTGGATGATTCGCAACAATGAATTGACTGCTGTACAACCGGACAAGTTCCCTGTAGGCGGATTGCAGATTGTCCACGAAGAAAATTTTAAAACCCACCCTTTTGAACTTCAGAAAAATGACACGCTGTATATTTTCAGCGATGGGTACGCAGATCAGTTTGGAGGTGAGTTCGGAAAAAAATTTATGACGAAAAAACTGAAGGACACACTGACAAACATCCAGGACCTGAGCATGCCGGAGCAAAAAGAATTCCTGCAAAATTGTTTCAATGCATGGAAAGGGACAAATGAGCAGGTAGATGACGTCCTTCTCATCGGAATACGGATATAGCTTCCTTCGCGCATCGTGAAGTCGCTTCCGAAACCCCGCTCTCCTTCCTTGTGGTTATGAAAAGGAAAGAAGCAAGGATAAATATCACTAGGTACGGAAAATATTTTCCGGTATCTTTAAGGCTGTTTAAGGTTATCAGTATCAATTGATTTTCCGGGCCCCCTGACGGAAGTTCAAAATTTTATAAGATTATTAGACATGAAATCTATCAGGGAAAACATTCGTATTTCAATTCTTCTGATTTTTCTTTTGCATTTTGGAAAATCAACTGCTTACATTCCTGTACCGGACCATGTTGTAGTGGTGGTTTTTGAAAACCATGCATACCAGCAAATCGTCGGATCATCCGCTGCACCCTATATCAATAGCCTCCTGTCGGATCCGAAATGTGCATTGTTCACACAATCGTATGGATTATCGCATCCCAGTCAACCGAATTACCTGCAGTTGTTTTCCGGTTCAAATCAGGGGATAACCGATAATAATGTCCCCGATTTCATTCCATTTACAAATCCGAACCTTGGCGCTTCGCTGATCACCGCTGGCAGATCCTTCACAGGATATTCGGAAGGCCTGCCAGCCATCGGTGCCAATGATTCCGTTTCCGGCCTTTATGCGCGTAAACACAATCCCTGGGTCAATTGGCAGGGAGCGGCACTCAATGCTGTGCCTGCAACTTCCAACCAACCGCTGACTGCATTTCCTTCGAATTATTCAACACTTCCAACAGTTTCGTTTGTCGTCCCCAATCTGATCAATGGAATGCACGATGGCACAGATCCTTCCCGCATCACAACCGGGGATACCTGGTTGCAAAGCACCCTGGATGCATACATTCAATGGGCAAAATCACACAATAGTTTACTTGTTCTGACATTCGATGAAGATGAAGGAGCTTCCGGTCAGCACATTCTCACGTTTATTATCGGAGACCATGTTGTACCCGGATCGTATTCCAATTCCATCAATCATTACAACGTCCTGCGCATGCTGGAAGACATGTACACATTGCCACATGCAGGTGCTGCAGCTTCGGCCACAACAATCGATTACTGCTTCAGTGCCTGCGCTCAGTTGCCCACGATCTCCGCAAACGGACCTTTAACTTTTTGTCAGGGCAATTCGGTGACACTCACAGCTTCTTCAGGGGCCTCCTACCTTTGGTCGACAGGAGCTACTACCAACACGATCACGGTCAGTACTGCCGGTAATTTTAGCGTTACAATTACAGATGCAATCGGATGTGCTGCTACGTCAGCTGCGGTATCAACAAGTCTGCAGAGCTTTTCAACTACAGGAACTGTGTTCAGTGAGTCCATTGGAAATGTTGGAGGAACAACAGCAATCACAGCACATGAATCAGCGAATGGTTTCGATAATGATTTGTACACAATGTCAGGTACAGGAGATATCCGTTCTTCATCTCCGTCTTTAACCAGCAATTACCCAACTGCATCCGGACAGGCAAATGTTTTTCTTACGAATACTTCCGGGAAAAATTTCATCATCTCCGGAATTAATACATCCGGGCTCATGGGATTACAGCTCTCTTTCGGAATCCTGAAAAGTACTACGGCTTCAAACGGATCCGACTTGCAGGTACTTGTTAGTTCGGACGGCGTGAATTACACACAAGTTGCTTACCCGGCTTTGCCTACCGGAAGCGGGACTGCTGTTTGGACATACCGTACTGTCACAGGAACAATTCCCGCCGTACCAAACCTCCG
>DAORHY010000030.1:0-18150 GCA_035438225.1 Bacteroidia bacterium | reverse complement strand
CCGCGCAATACTACTATGCGCACATGGCGTATGTGAATGAGAATTATGAAACAGCGTTGAATTCTTTTTTGAAATTAAAAGATTCCGAAGCTTTCGCACCCGTTGTCCCTTATTACATCACCCAGATTTATTACAAGCAAGGCAAGTACGATGAGCTCTTGAAATTTGCCCCAACGGTACTGGATTCTGCCGGTCCTAAAAACGGAATGGAGATCGGTCGCATGGTCGCTGAATCACATTACCGGAAAGGAAATTACAAAGCAGCCCTGCCTTATCTGATCGATTACGAACGGAATTCGAGAAATGCCGGAAGGCCGGATTATTATCAGCTCGGATTTTGTTATTACAAAACCGGTGAATTTGAAAAAGCGATTCCGTATTTTCAAAAGACCTGTACAACCGATGATGAACTTTCGCAAAATGCCTACTACCATCTTGCAGATTGTTACCTGAAGACGAATGCTAAACGCAGCGCACGGACCGCTTATCAGTCTGCTGCGAAGAGTTCATTTGATGCGGAGATCCAGGAAGAAGCACAGTTCAATTTTGCAAAACTTTCGTATGAGTTGAGTTATCAGTCGGTAGCAATTGAAGCTTTCCGGACATTTACCACCGGTTTCCCGGGGAGTGCTCACCTGGATGAAGCCAACGAGTTGCTGGTTGGAATTTATACCAACACCCGAAATTACAAAGATGCGCTCACCTCTATTGAAGCGATAAAGAATAAAACTCAGCCAATTCGAGCAGCCTACCAGAAAGTGGCTTATTACAGGGGAATCGAATTCTTCATGGACAATAACCTGAAGGATGCAATTAAACTCTTTAAGACATCTTTGGGCATTCCGGTTGATCAGGGGCTTGTTGCGGAAGCGCTGTACTGGTCAGGCGAGACCTATTATAAACTGAATGACTTCGAAAATGCTGCGAAAGCTTATGGCGATTATATTCTGACTCCTGCGGCTGTTACCCGTGAACACTATCATCTCGCCAATTACAATATCGGTTATTGTAAATTCAAACTGGAGGACTATGCCGCTGCACAAACGTCTTTCCGTAAATATGTAAAAGAAAAATCACAGACCGACGCTGTCCGCTACAGCGATGCATTGCTGCGTATTGCAGATTGCTTTTTCATGTTGAAAGACCAGGGGAATGCAATTGAATATTACAACCAGGCCATTGCCGCAAATGCAAAGGCCAGCGATTATGGTATCTATCAGAAGGGTGTAATTCTGGGAGTACAGGGTAGAATGGCGGAGAAGGTCGCTACCTTGCAGAAACTATTCGATAAATACCCGAAATCAGTGTATTATGATGATGCCCTTTTCGAAGCGGCACAGGCCAGCCTGATTGCCGGAAATAATGATCAGGCATTGAGCTATTACCAGCAAATCATCGCCAATTATCCTACCGGAAGTTATATGAAAAAGGCGGAATTGGGAGAGGCGTTGGTTTATTATAACAACAAAGAAGATGATAAAGCATTGACTGCGTATAAAAAAGTAGTACAGAAATATCCTAACACTTCAGAATCGCATGAGGCCCTTGAGCAAATCAGGAAAATTTCTGTAAGTCAGAATAAAGTGGACGAATACCTCGCATACGCAAAGAATGTTCCCAATGCAGATGTCTCACAGGCAGCGCAGGATTCACTGATGTATGAAGCTGCCGAGTTAAGGTACACCCAGGGAAAATGCGAAGATGCCATACGGGATTTTGATAATTACCTCGGCCGTTTTCCAAATGCGATTTTCCTGGTCAATGCATCGTATTATAAATCGGATTGCCTGTACAGAAATAAGCAATATGAAAAAGCCCTCGAAGGTTATAACGTTGTGAATCGCCAACCCAGGAACCAATTCACTGAGAAATCGCTGTTGAGCTCCGGACAAATAAATTACAGGTTGAAAAATTATGACAAGGCGCTTTCTGATTTTGAAAAACTGGAAGCCTCCGCTGAAGTGAAAGACAACATCATGGCAGCGCAAACCGGTGAACTGCGTTGCAGTTATAAACTAAACGATTACGATAAAGCCATCAGGAATGCACAGAAAGTGCTTTCATCTTCTGTCACGGATAAAGACCTGATCAACGAAGCGCATTTTATTGCAGGGAAATCCTACTTCGCAAAAAATGACATGGCTAGTGCAAAATCAGAACTCAGCATTGTGTCCAAACGGACGAATAGTGAGATGACCGCTGAGAGCAAGTACCACCTGGCCCTGATCGAATACAAGATGGGCAATTACAAGGAAAGCCAGAAACTAATTTTTGAAATTCAAAATCAGGTACCCTCTTATGATTTCTGGATCGCGAAAGGATTCATCCTGCTCGGAGATAATTACATCGCACAAAAAGATACATTCCAGGCGAAGGAGACGTACAAAAGTATTGTGGATAATTTCCAGAAAGATCCGGTGGATCCCGAAGATCTGAAAGAGGTTGCCAAACAAAAGCTGGATGCCATCACTGCTGCTGAATCCAGAAGAGACAAAGAGATAATGGAACAAAAACTGGCACCGGAGCCGGCGGAAGTGGATTCTACAGAAGGTCCGGGAAATAATTAACCGTTTGTAAAAGACAGGAAGAGCATTACCATGTACAAGCACATTTTTATATCCATTGCCCTTTTCGCATCCGCCCCGCTTTTTGCACAACAGGGAAAGGAGAAAGAAGAGCTGGGCGACAAGGAATATATCATCGTAAAGGACTACAAACCGGTTCTTGCTGAATCGTACAAGATTTCGGATGTTCCGGAAGGAGATACTGTCACGGTGAATCCTCCCGCGATGAAGTATACGACGGTTTCTAAAAAGGTTGAGACAAATTATGAAACATCGACCATTAAAGCAGTGAGAGTAACCGATGAAAAGTTGCAGAAACTATATCGAAATCTTGTGAAACTCGGGATCGGAAATTATACAACTTACAATGGTGAAGCGTACATCAATTCTCTGCGTTCAAAAAAGGGTGCACTTGGACTGGCGGTTCGTCATTTTTCAGGCTCTCCGAGTTTGAAAGGAGCAGGTGAAGCAGATTTTAGTCAGAACAAAGCAGGTTTGTCTGGAAAATATTTTTTCGAGAATGCAACGTTCAGCGGAGATGTAAATTATGACCGGAATGTAGTTCATTATTATGGCTACGATTCCGGGGATACAATTATTGATAAGAAGGAAACCAAACAACGGTTCAGTGAATACAGTATCAATGCCGGAGTAACAAGTAATTATCTCAACAAAGGGCACATTGACTACGGTGCTCACTTCGGGTACACCGCATTCAGTGACCTGTTTGAGGTTACCGAAAATGATTTTCAGGTGGATGGCACGGCAGGGAAACAGTTGGATAATTTTTACCTGCGTCTTGATGCTGCTTTCAATTACTTCAAAAAGACCGATGCCAAAAACGAAATATTGTCCATTAACAGCAACCTCAACAGGAATATCATCAGAATATCCCCCACCTTTAATTTTGACAAAGAGAACATTCACCTGACCCTGGGAGGGCGGTTGGAAATTGAGAAAAATCTGGGGTCAGATGTACACCTTTTTCCGCGCATTGATTTTTCTCTTCCGATTGCCGAACATATATTGTCCGTATTTGCGAATGTTGACGGAAACGTATCGAAAAACAGTTTCCGTACGCTTACTTATGAAAATCCATTCATTCTTTCTACTGTCCGGCCTTTCAATACCATTAACAAGATCATGCTCACCGGAGGGTTGAAAGGAAACTTCTCAAACGCAGTTTCATTTGCGGTTTGGGTGAAATACAGTAAAGTGGAAGACTTGCTGTTGTTCGTGAATGACACGACATCCAATAATAAATTCAATCTGGTACGGGATGACGGCAATATTCTGAACCTCCATGCGGAAATCGGATTTAGAAATGATGAAAAACTCAATGTATCCCTGCATGTTGATCAGAATTCATACAATCTTGATCAGTTTGAAAAAGCCTGGCATTTGCCTGCCACAATTGTTTCATTGGTTGCAAAGTACAATCTGAGGGATAAAATTCTGGTGAATGCTTCCCTGTTCGCTAAAGGAATCACCTATGGTGCGACACGTGAAGGCAACGGATATAAAGAGGAGAAAATCAAGGCATACCTCGATGCCAACCTCGGACTCGAATACCGTTATTCAAAAATTCTCTCCGTATTCGTGAATCTGAACAACCTCGGCTTCAAGAAATATTACAACTGGTATCAGTATCCTACGGAAGGTTTCAATATCCTGGGAGGAATTACCTACTCTTTTTAAAAAAAAAGGTATCGGAAAAAATATTCAGACTGAAGCGGAAAAAAGCAGGTGAAGTCAAACGCTTAGAATTTAATCTGCCAGGTATCCAATGCCCGGAAGGAAGTAATTGCTGATTCTATCTAATTACTTTTTTTAACTCCTGACTTCCAACTATCAACTATCGACTACCAACTACAGAATACCAACTACCAACTACCAACTACCAACTACCAACTACCAACTACCAACTACCGACTACCAACTACCTCCCCCCAGCTTTGAACTTCTGAATCGCATTCCGTGTAAAATCAGACAATACCAGTCTTCCGCTGATTGCCGCGCGATCCGTGAGTAATGAATCCCAGTGATCAGTTCCTTCCCAGAATACCTTTTTCAAATCTTTCATCGCATCCGGATTGCTGGAGGCTAACTTTTGAGCAAGCGTCTGCACGGCTTCGTCCATTTCCTGGATAGTCGGGTAGAGGGAAGCATACATTCCCTTTTCACAAGCCCAATGCGCAGTTTGCCATTCTGTTGCATTGATCGACAACATCGAAAAGGCCGCCGTTCCGATTTTTCTTTCGACAGCAGGGCCAACGACAAACGGGCCGATGCCCACTGCGAGTTCGCTGAGTTTGACGGAAGCATGATCTGTAGCAAATGCATAATCAGCCGCGCATGCGATTCCAACACCTCCGCCAACTGCTTTTCCTTGGACTCTTGCGATCACAAATTTAGGAGCTTTGCGAATCGCGTTGATCACCGATGCAAACCCTGAAAAAAAATACGATCCCTTTTCCAGTGAGTCAATTGAAACCAGTTCATCAAAAGATGCACCGGCACAAAATGATTTTTCGCCTTCGCTTTTCAGTACAATGACTTTTGCTTCCGGATCTTTGCCGGCATTTTCTATTTCCGCTACCAGGTGACGTAGCAATGTGCCCGGCAATGAATTGCTCTGAGGATGAAAAAAAGTGATGGTTGCAATTCCTTCTTTTACTGCAGTTTGTATTTTCCCTTCGCCCATATGGTTTAAACTTTAAACAGCACTAAGATAGTCTCATTTTATTATTTTCAATTTTTTAAAAAGAAAAAATTTTGCAAATAAATACGGATGGATGCGGATGCGGGAAAGCAATTCCAATCACTTTTTCTAAAACAGACTTTGATTCATAAAAAAAGCCACGTACCCGGGAGCATGTGGCTTTTAAAAAGAAGATGAAGAATTAGTTCTTACCGTACGCAGGCAATTTGCCTTCGGTAATCATTTGTTGTGTTTTCACTTTGTGCGCTTCGTAATCACCAAAGCAAAGGGCAGACAAAATTTCATCACGTGACATGGCCGGGTTGCCCAGTTGTTTCTTGATTTCCAGACTGCATCTGTCTACAAAATGTTCGAAACGTTCCGGAGCCCAGATGTAATCCACCTTTTGCCAGTCGGGACGCGTTCTGTCAATTTTAAATTCCATGGGAAGATCACCATGGATAATGGCTTTCACATCCAGTCCTTCGAATGTTTTTGGGAGCAGACGATTGTCAAAGACAAGCGGGCGACTCACATCGATCACATGCTTTTTACGTTTGGGGTCAACCATTTTGAGCCCGTTGATGCGAAGACCTTTTTTCTTAAGGTATCCGAATTTTTTCTCGAATCTCTCGAGTGTGTCATAGAGTAACATGGCTGGTTGGTTTTTTTATGTGTTGGAGTGGTTATTTTTTATTGTTGGATAATTTGCAATGGGTAATCGGTTGATCAATTTGAAGTAGGAATTAAGAAATCTGAATCAACAACCAATAACGTAACTTCATTCCCTGCTCGCCACCAAAGTCAGAACAGTTTCCAGAGCAACAATTTCTCCGCGTTGGTTCGTAACTTCAACATACCATTCTACTACACCCTGAGGAATCTGTCCTTCGCGATTCTCCTTTTTTGTTTTACGTTGGCACGTCAGCTTCACCTGGATGGTATCGCCTACATACACCGGTTGAGTGAAACGTAAGTTGTCCAACCCATAATTGGCGAGAACCGGTCCTTTTTTCGGATCCACAAACAATCCTGCGGCAGCGGAAATGATGAAGTATCCGTGTGCTACTCTTTTTTCAAAGACGGATCCTTCCAGAGAGGTTTCGTCGGTATGTGCATAGAAGTAATCACCACTGATACCGGCAAAGTTTACAATATCTGCTTCAGTGACTGTTCGTTTATGGGTGAGTAGTGTATCGCCAACATTTATTTCTTCAAAATACTTACGGAAAGGATGAATAACATCTTCCTTCGTTTCCGCTCCGGGCAAATAGGTATTCAGAATTTTGGTGAGTGTAGTAGGTGATCCCTGCAATGCGGTCCGCTGCATGTAATGGTGCACACCACGAATTCCTCCCATTTCTTCTCCGCCACCGGCTCTTCCGGGACCACCATGAACGAGGTGGGCAAGGGGAGAACCATGACCGGTTGATTCAGCGGCACAGTCTTTATTGATAATGACCATTCTTCCGTGTAAGGAAGCGGCGCCAAGCACTATTTCTTTGGCAAATGAATTGTCGGCAGTGAATACAGATCCGACAAGACTACCTTTCCCCATCTTGGCAAGTTCAGCGGCTTCACCGGCATTTTTGTAGCTCATCACTGTGTTCACCGGACCGAATGCTTCTATAGAATGAGGTTCAGTTTTATGCAAAGCATCTTTGCAATACAATAACATGGAGGACATAAATGACCCACGCTCGCTGTCGGCACCAACAACTTCCACTTTCTCCAGGTCGCCATAAACAACTTCGCAGGAATTCATCAGTTGTCTGACTTTATCCTTCACATCACTTACCTGGCTTTTGTTTGCCAGCGGGCCCATACGGACACCTTCTACCGAAGGGTCGCCAATTATGTTACTTTTCAATCGTTCACTGATAGCTTTGATCACAGGTTCGGTAAGTGATTCCGGAACAATCGTACGACGAATGGCTGTACATTTTTGTCCGGCTTTTGTTGTCATTTCCCGAACTACTTCTTTGATAAACAATTTAAACTCTTCCGTATCAGGTGTTGCATCCGGACCGAGAATTGAACAATTCAGAGAGTCTGCTTCCATGTTAAAACGAATGGAATTCTCAAGAATCACCGGGCTGCTTTTCAGCATGCGGCCGGTATGCGCGGAACCCGTAAAGGTGACCACATCCTGACATGTCAGGTGTTCCAGCAGATTTCCTGTTGATCCGCAAATCAGTTGCAGGGAACCTTCAGGCAAAATACCTGAGTCAATGATATATTTTGTTGTGAGTTCAGTTAGATAGGATGTCGCGGAGGCCGGTTTTACGATTGCCGGAACACCTGCCAGGAAGTTGACCGCTATTTTTTCCAGCATTCCCCAAACCGGGAAATTGAAAGCATTTATATGAACTGCGACTCCTTCCAGTGGAACACAAATATGGTGTCCAACAAATGTCCCGGTTTTGGATATTCTTTCCATGTTACCGTCGACGTAAAAAGTTTCGTCGGGCAGTTCCCGGCGACCTTTGCTCGCATAAACAAACAAATTACCGATACCGCCATCAATGTCGATCCATGAATCGGTTTTGGTTGCACCTGTTGCTGCAGATAATGCGTACAATTCCTTTTTTTTCTCACCCAGGAACATCGCCAGTGCTTTGATCATGCGCGCCCGTTCATGGAAGGTCATTTTCCTGAGTGCTCTTCCTCCCTTGGTTCTGCCATAATCGAGCATGCCTTTAAAATCAAGCCCTTCGCTGCTGACATTGAATATTTCAGCACCTGTGACCGCATGATATAATGGGGTTCCTTTACCGGAACCTTCCTGCCAATGACCCTGGGAATACGATCTTAATTTCGTGGACATAATGCAATAAATATGATTTTCAGGACGTCAGCGACCATTCCGGCGGATTGAGATCATTGATCTTCCGTCAGTTATAAGTCAAAAGGGCTAATTTTCACCAATTTAAGCCTTTTGCTGCGTTCCCGAAATCATTAAGGAGAATGAGTATGCAAAGATAACCTATCCCGCTCTCAAGTCAAGAAGTTATCAACATCTGTTGAAAATATATATAGGTATTTTGACCTCCGGCCACCCTGAACTACCTTCTGTTGAAGATATTCTTGATTCTTTCTTGGATATCAGGGCCTTTTACTTATCTTTGCAGCCCATAAAAAAATCTCCGTAAAACCTAAAAATCAAACATGTCAAATCAGTATGAGACGGTTTTCATCATGACACCTGTTCTTTCGGAGGAACAGATGATGGACACAGTCAACAAATTCAAGAAAATCCTCACCGACAACGGTTCCGAAATTGTTCATGAGAACAACTGGGGATTGCGCAAACTGGCTTACCCGATCCAAAAGAAAAACACCGGGTTTTATTACCTCCTCGAGTTCAAGGCACCCGGAGAGCTTATTGGTAAGCTCGAAACGGAGTACAAGCGCGATGAGCGTTTAATGCGCTTCCTCACTGTGAAACTGGACAAGCACGCTGTCACTTACAATGAAAAGAAGCGCAAGAACGCTGCGCTGAAGAAAGAAGAAGAAAAAGCCTCTTAAACCCTGAACACGATGGCATCACAATCTAACGAAGTACGGTACCTCAACCCACCAACGGTTGACACCAGCAAAAAGAAATACTGCCGTTTCAAAAAGAACGGAATCAAGTATATCGACTACAAAGACGCGAACTTCTTATTGAAGCTTGTTAATGAGCAAGGGAAAATCCTTCCGCGTCGTCTTACCGGCACCTCGCTGAAATATCAGCGTCACGTCGGACAGGCAATTAAACGGGCACGCCACCTGGCATTGATGCCTTATGTATCTGATCTTTTAAAATAAGGAGGCTGAGTAATGGAAGTTATCTTAAAACAAGACATGGACAATCTGGGCTATGCTGATGAGATCGTTAAGGTCCGCCCGGGTTATGCACGCAACTACCTCATTCCGCGTAGCCTTGCTATTATCGCAAACGAAGAGAACCGCAAGGTCCTTGCTGAAACCAAAAAACAGCGTGCCCACAAAGCACAGAAAATTAAGGGTGATGCTGAATCTGTCGCGAAGCAACTCGAAGCAATCACATTGAAAATTGGTGCTAAAGTTGGCGAAAGCGGAAAGATCTATGGTTCTGTTACCGCTTTACAACTTGCTGACGCTTTGTCGAAGCATGGTGTAAATGTTGACCGTAAAAAGATCCACCTCGATACTGAACACATCAAATCTCTCGGTTCTTACACTGCCGTTGTGAACCTTCACAAAGATGTGAAAGCGAAAGTTAATTTCGAAGTTATCGCTGAGTAATCGATCCATCGAATTGAAAAAAAAGACGTCTGTTTTACAGACGTCTTTTTTTTTACGACTTTTTTCTGATTCCGGAAGAATAAAGATCACTCGTACCTCAGCGCCTCGATCGGATCAAGACGGGCCGCTTTGGAAGCCGGGTAATAACCAGACAACACTCCCACTACAAAGCAGATCACTAGTCCAGTGATGATCCAGAGCCACGGAATGATGAATCCTGAATCAAGAAGGGAAGACATAATATTGCCCACAAGGATTCCCAGAATCACGCCAAGGATTCCTCCCATTTGGCAAATCAGGATGGCTTCAAAAAGAAATTGTTTCCGGATAGCGCCGGGTGTGGCTCCAATGGCTTTGCGGATCCCGATCTCACGTGTACGTTCCGTCACCGAAACAAGCATGATGTTCATCAGCCCAATCGCTGCCCCCAGCAGTGTGATAGCCCCAACAATGAATGCGATGTATTTAATAAATACAAGCTGGGATATAAAGAGGTTAGCCAGGCTGTCGCTTTGCGTGATTTCAAACGAGTCGTCCTCCCCAATATGAACTCCGCGAATGATCCGGAATAATCCTGTCGCTTCACTCACTGCAGGCTCCATCATTCCAATGTCTTTCACACTTACATTGACGGCGAATGACATGTCCGGACGGCTGAAATTTTGCTTCACATTAAACAAGGGAAGGATGCAAACTTTGTCGCCTCCAAAACCCATCGATGATCCCTTTTCTTTCAAGGTTCCGATAACCCTGTATTTGTGCACACCCACAGAAATGATTTGATCAATCGGATCAATGCTTGGAAATAGTTTGTCCTGAATTTCCTTTCCAATGATCACGACATTCGCGCCGTACTGAATTTCCTGTGGAGAAAAGTTCCTGCCGCGGTCAACCGTATATCCGGTAGTGACAAGGTAGTTTTCATTCCCTCCCATCACCAATACATTCGGGTTGGTTTTTTTATCGTTGAATTTAATTGTTGAAATTCTGGAAGCTGTAGCGGAAATCGATACTGTCGCCGGAAAGTGATACTCGTCTGCAAACCGAAGTGCCTGGTGGTAGTCGATGGGTTTGAAGCGCTTCGGACGTTTGCCTTTGTTCCCGACACGAATATGCATTCCCCTGTTTTGTATGGTGAAAGAATTGGCGCCCATACTCGAAAAATTATTGCTGATGGAGCCCATAATCGCATCTACAGCTGTCAGCATTCCTACCAGAGCCATGATGCCAATTGCAATAATGAGGGCTGTCAGGATTGTTCTCAGCAACTGGCTGCGGATACTTCCGAAAGCAACTTTAATATTTTCCCCGATATCCATAAATGATCCGGTGTGAAAGTACGAATTTGAATACCAGCACAAAAAATAAGAATCCGTTAAACTTTGTTAAGCTGAAAAATTTTGCGCAGCTCATTTCGTTAGGCATGTATGGATTCAACGGGAGAGGCAATATCCCGTTGAATTTCACCCGAAGAATTCAATGGTGAATCCTGTTAACTGATTGCGGTTTGGCAACTTTGCTAAATAAAAAATGCTGAATTTGAGCCGGAATCAAGCTTTGTTGTAAGAAATATCGTTCAATAGGTATAATTGAACCTGAAAAACAAGTATCTTTGCATTGGAATCAAACATAAATCAAACTATAAATCCCAAAAACCTCATGAAGAACTTCCTTGCCATCTTATCGCTGGTTTGTTTTGTTGCATTTGCCAGCCATGCTCAGACTCCGCAGACAAAATCTGCTGACGCTAAAAAAGAAGTTTCTGTTTCTAAGACAGATGATAAAGCGGCAACTCCTGCCTGTTGTTCCAAAGCGAACAAAGCTTGTTGCAAAAATAATTCCTCCGCAAAAAATTGCACACCTGAACAAAAAGCAGACTGTGCGAAAGCCGGTGCAGAAGCAAAAGTGGAAAAAGCTGCTGTAAAAGGAGAAAGTAGTAAAATGCAGGTTGCACCTGAATCCAAGTAAGAAAACAAATGTTTTATAAAAAAAACGCCTCCGCAAGAGGCGTTTTTTTTTGCCCTAAAGTTGATTCTAATCGATAATCAAGTGTCTGGCCTTGCTGAGATTTTTATTCTCTTCCCGAAGAAAAAAAAAGAATCAGAAAAAATCAGAATAGATTTTTTAATTCATCCAGTGAAGTAATTTCATAGGTCACCCGCTCAGTATGCGGAATTTCCATTGGGTTAAAATATACTGCATCCCATCCAGCGTGTTGTGCGCCAAGAATATCAATCTCCAGTCCGTCACCAATCATCAGGCATTCTCCCGGTTTGGCCCCGGATTTATTCATTGAATAATTAAAAATATTTACGTCAGGTTTTTTGTATCCGGTATGTTCACTGATGATGACCTCTGAAAAATATTTTGCAAGGTCAGATGCTGCCAGTTTTATCTCCTGTACTTCAACAAATCCATTCGTGATGATATGCAGTGTGTATTTCTTAGACAGGTAGTTTAGTGTTTCATGAGCATGCGGGAAAAGGTTAGTCTTGCGCGGACTGATCCGAAGGTATTCACCGGGTAGTTCCGGAGGTGCTGTTTCAGCATCCAGGCCCATGTCCCAGAAGGTCAGTTGAAATCGTTTGTCACGCAGTGTGGCCTTGTCTATTTTCCCGAGACGGTATTCATCCCACATCATCGCATTCCGTTCTTTGTATTTTTCGAGGAATGTTTCAAGGGATGTGACACCAAGCGTGACTAAATTAAAATTGTAATAGAGTTCAGTCAGGGTTTCGGTGGAATTCCTTTCGAAATCCCAAAGCGTGTTGTCCAGATCAAAGAAAAGATGCTTGTATTGGTTCATTTAATGATTTCGTGGATATTACGGACATGCAATAATTCAAAAAGCGAAGTGAGCAACAGGGACCAGCTCGTGACCGAAATGAACATATAAAATATAATTTTCCGCCTGTTTTTTTCCAGCCGGGTCATGAAGAATGTACCCAGCGGAATAGAAAATAAAATCGGAGTGAGTGCAGCCAGTCCGATCAACCCGTAATTGCGCCATAGCTTTACCATCCTGCGTGTGCGTGGTGTAAATATTTTGCGGGCAGGAAGCGATTTTTCAACATACTGGTAATGGATTTCGAGTTTCTCTTCTATATCTGCAACCGGGGGGGAAAACAAATCATTCCGTCGTTGTTTGCTTTTCATAAAATAGAGACGCACCCGGTCCCACAATTCAATCAGCCATTGGCTGAAATGCATGAAAATAATCACGCCGATCATTCCGCCCAGAATAGAATAGGCGTTCGTTTCGAACCAGGTAAAATCGTATTGCTCGTTGAGGTAAACAAGCGGCGGACCAACAGCGAATTTAACGCTGCTGATCAGGATCAGGGAAAGTATTTTAAGTAATTCTTCCACGCTGGTTCAGGAACGGCAGGATTAAATTTATGAAACGTGGTAAAGCGATACGGTCTTACATCTTGTCCCCGAATGCAAGGTCGCCGGCATCGCCAAGTCCCGGAACAATGTACGCCTGGGAAGTGAGTTCCTCGTCAATCGCAGAACACCAGATGGTGACATTTTCCGACATGTGTGCTTTTACATATTCAACACCCTGCGTACTGGCAAGGACACTGACAATGTGCGTATGCTTCGGTGCCCCTCGATCCATCAGTGCTTTATAGGTGGACACGATACTTCTTCCCGTCGCAAGCATCGGATCCGACAGGATAAGAATCCGGTTGTCCAGTGATGGACTTCCCACGTACTCAAGTTTGATTTCAAAAGTGCCATCTTTGTGATGCTTTCTGTAAGCACTGATGAATGCACTGTCGGCCTGATCAAAATAATTGAGCAATCCCTCATGCAGTGGAAGGCCGGCGCGAAGGATCGTGCCGATTACCGGTTGTTCGCTCAGGACCGGAACCATTGCAGTTCCAAGAGGAGTTGTAACCTCGCGCTCCGTATACGGCAATGTTTTACTTATTTCATAGGCGAATATTTCTCCAAGACGGGAAAGATTTCTTCTGAATCGCATCCTGTCCTGCTGGATATGGAGATCCCTTAATTCAGAAATGAACTGATTGACGATGGAATGCGGCAGGCTGATATTTTTTACCATATAAAATGCTTCATTTGTTCTTAAGCCAACGAATGGGGGCCGGCAACTTGTTTTTCCGGATGTGTAAATATACAACTTCCTTAGAACCGTAACTCTTATAGAAGCGGGCAAGATTGGGATCCATGGATCCTTCAAAGTCAAAGATCATCTTTTCGGCACTGTGCTTTTCAATGAATGAATGGATCAATGCGCTCATGGCCCCGGTTTCACGCCCCTCAGGAGTTGTTGCGGAAAACAGTAAGATGTAGCCGGCCATGGAACGCAGAACCACAGCACCCGCAATGAATTTACCATCAGGTAATTGAGCTCCAAGTAGTTCGATGCTCTTGTTTTTCAGACCTTCAGAGGTCAGCTTCTCCAAAATCCGATAATCCCTGTCCTTCAGGTTTTGAAGGTCACGACCCCGGTACATGCGGAACATTTCGATGATCTGTACACTATCGATTTTTCCGCCAATCTGAATGCCGGCTTTTTGTGCTTTCCGGATGTTCCTTTTCAGATTTTCGGAATAAGCAGAATGAAGCTCTTCTTTTCCTCTGTTCAGGTCCAGATGATGCGTCAGTTTTTTATCGCAATTGATTCCTTTAATTTTAAATTCGAAAGTGTTTTCTGTGTTTAATTGAATTTCAACAATGCGATACTGATCGGGCAGTGCTTTTAGAAATTCAATTACTGCGTTTTCCTGAATCTCCTTTTTTGAAAATAATCCGAGTTGTTGTGTGAACGAAGGCTGGTAGAGGTATCTGAACCCGAATTTTTTTCTTTGGGTCAACGGGAAAACGGAAAGGTAATCATCTTCCACAAGAGCTCCCCAGCCAGGAGCAACAATGTCAAGGTACCAGGAAAGCGCATACGTCAGCCCCTGTCTGCATTCCCGGATGCAGTTGTCCCATTTTTGTTTATCTATTTTATTGTGTTCGAGTAAAACAATCATTGGGGTCACCCGGGTTGGGCCGCTTTTACAACATCTTCATAAACATTCGCCCAGCCTTCCCAGGGTATTTTATTGCTGATGGTTTCATTGTGCCAGAGCGACATGAAAGTTCCGTTCACCGCTTTTACCTCCCGGATCAGTGGGGAAACATAACTGAGCACCTCTGCAGGTTGTATTTTCATGTAGAACCGAAGGGTTGCATCCATAACCGCAAAAGGATGAATACGAAGTGTAGTCGTTTGTTCATTATCGAGATCATAGAAAAGAAACGACGAACAGGTACCTGCACGAAATCCGATTTCTGAAGCATAACCCATGGTATAATCATCGGTAATATCGCAATCGATGAGGTGACGGTAGGTCCCGGGAAACTGGAGTTTGAGAAAATGCTGACGGCTTTTCGTGATGTCTTTTCGTATAATTTTTCGTAACCGTGATTGTTCCAGCCGGATACGCTCCGGTTGTGAGTTGGAAGCATAGGATGGGTGAATTCCTACCTCATTGTAATCCGCGATAGATTTGATAAGCGATTGTAATTCTTTTCTGCTGATGGATACATTTTTATCATTGACACCATAATCACCGAGTAAAAAAAAGTAAATACAGGATAGAGCATAGTCTTGTTGGATACGAAAAAGCTGATCGTAGGTATCGTAGGGATCCTGTTTCCGGCCGATCAGGACCAGGAGCCGTTCGGATAATTCCTTGAAATTTAATTTGGAAAGGCTCCGGATAAATGCACCGGTGGTTCGCATCATTCCTTTCTCCCGGTAAGCCCAGGCATTGTCAATATCTATAGTCGAAATGTAGTTGTATTTTTTTTCCGGAAAACGAAGTCCAGGATAGTGTTCGCATAAAATCTGCCGGAGTTTGTTCACGTAAATATTGACGACCGGTTTGTGAAGAAATCCTTTCTGGTAGGAAAGGCTTTCATGAGCGTCGAACCGGTCGTGTTCATCACGCTTGTGAGGAAGGTATTCTTCATAACGGCTCACCATGTAAAAGATCGCCGCGAACGGATCGAACGGCAAAACGTATTTCGGATGTGTGGCAAAAAATGCTTTTGTATCCATCCAGTCAAACACTGCCAGCTGTTGATCCCGGATACCTTTCTGGGTAAGAAAGCCGGTGGCGTAGATGAAAATTTCTTTTCCGGTTGGCGAATCACTGTAATTAATTTTTGGACCATTGTGAAAACTGAAATCATCCTGTTGAGAAGTCACAGTATAATCAATACCCAGCAATTCCCGAAAGACAAGATCGAATGTGTACCGCAAACGGGGACCTGAAGAAGGACTGTAAATTAGCAACATGCGGGTTGAAAAAATAAGGCAGAAGAGCTGGGAAGGTTACCCAATTTCAATTTCTCTTTGGCAGTGCAATTCTAACGAAAAAAGGGGGGATTTATTCGCTTTTTTTAAAGAGAAATAGAATCGTCATGAAGCGGTTATCCCGGCATTCAATCATTCGTTTAAACATCCCGCTAGTGTTCAAGGTATTTTGAAAATGCGTTTAAATGTGGTTGAAATCATTTCATGGTAAACCGCTTCTATTTTACATTACATCATCCCTTCATCTGCAAAACTGTAAAAACTTTGTTGCGTGATGATGACATGATCCAGAACAGAAATTTCCAGCACCTTGCCGGCTTCCACCATATTTTTTGTGAGACGAATATCGGCTTCGCTGGGTTTTGCTGTACCTGAGGGATGGTTGTGACAGAGAATGATAGCTTGTGCCTTGTGGTCAAGGGCGGCTTTGAATATCATCCTTGGATCCACCACTGTGCCACTCATTCCGCCACTGCTGAGTTGTTGTTTTGCAAGTATTTTATTGCTGCGGTTCAGATAAACAACCCAGAATTCTTCATGGATAAGATCTCCTAAAGCACCTTGAAACAGGGCTACAACATCTGAACTCGATGCTATTTTTTCCGGCGCCGTATCGGGTGATTCTTTTCTTCGCCTTGCAAGCTCAAGAGCTGCTATAATGGCGATTGCTTTTGCTTCTCCGATGCCTTTGAATTGCATGAGTTCCGCTGCATTCATACGGCCCAGTGAGTACAGGCTGTTCTGTGTATGACTGAGAATCCTTCGGGAAAGTTCCACTGCTGTTTCATCAGCGTTTCCCGAACCGATCAGAATGGCTAAAAGTTCCGCATCTGAAAGCGTATGTTTTCCTTTTTGCAGTAGTTTCTCTCTCGGGCGGTCCTCTTCGGCCCATGATTTAATCGATAACCTGGTTTCCATTAATCCGTGTGAATTCAGGTTGCAAGTAACCGAAATCCTGGATTCAGGTCATTCTGTAAATGAAGGTTTTTATAGGAAGAAAAAAGAAAAGGCTTCCCTGGTAAAGGAAGCCTGGCATGAACGCAGAGTTCGAAAATTATTTAATGTGATTCAGGTGAACAGCAAGTTCACTCTTCAGGTTTGAGGCCTTGTTTTTATGAATTACATTCTTCTTTGCAAGTCTGTCAAGCATGGAAGAGAGATTAGTCAGTTCAGTAGCCGCAGCCTTTTTGTCGGTGAGGGAACGGAAAGCCTTAATCGCATTTCTCATGGTTTTCGCCTGGTAACGATTACGGAGACGCTTTGATTCGCTGTTACGGATTCTTTTCAGTGACGACTTATGATTTGCCATTTTGTTGAATTTCGCTTAAAATATTGATTTTTTGCACTTTTTAGGACTTTCCTACTGAAGGGAAAGACAATTTCTATTCCCGGATTTTATTTTTGGGAGGGCAAATATACGATTCTGCCTTTTTATTACAAACCTTTTTACGATTTTCTTTTAGCCTTCAGGATTATTACAACTGTCTCATGATCAGGAAAATCCTGCAAGCGTCACTACGGGCAAACACACCCTTGAGGCTTTAAAATATTGCTACTTTTGCTCATCTGAAAATATGACAAAACATAACCCGTCAATACATATCGGAATCCTGGGAGCAGGGACAATGGGCAGCGGAATTGCCCAGGTAGCTGCCATGGCTGGTCATTCAACAATTGTATTCGATACCAATCCGGTAATGCTGGAAAAATCCCGTGCGGATCTGGATAAAACAATGGCCCGGCTTGTTGAAAAAGGAAAAATCGGTGTAGAAGAATCCGGCGATATCATTCGGAAAATCAGATTCTCCGGCACCCTGGCCGAATTCTCTTCCTGTCAGCTGGTGGTCGAAGCGATCCTTGAAGACTTATCTGTCAAACAACGTGTTTTTCAGGATCTGGAAGAAATCGTTGGAGACAACTGCATCCTTGCGAGTAATACCTCTTCACTATCGATTACCTCCATTGCCGGTACGCTGAGAATTCCCGCACGTTTCCTGGGCTTGCATTTTTTTAATCCTGCTCCACTGATGCCCTTAGTCGAGATTATTCCCGGACTGTCGACGAATACGGAACTTCTCTATGAATTAAAAAGACTGATGATTGCATGGGGAAAAACTCCTGTGCTTGTCAAAGATACTCCCGGATTTATTGTCAATCGTGTCGCAAGGCCCTACTATGGAGAATCCATCCGGATCTATGAAGAAAGATGGAATGATCTTCCGGAAGGAGAACCCGGATTGGCAACTATCGACTGGGCGATGAAGGAATTCGGCGGGTTT